>CAYZQZ010000106.1:0-10607 GCA_964480235.1 uncultured Reyranella sp.
CCGATCACCCTCATCGTGCCCTTCGCCGCCGGCGGCGCGACCGACCTGATGGCCCGCATCTTCGGCGAGCACATGGGCAAGACGCTGGGGCAGCAGATCATTATCGACAACACCACGGGCGCGGCGGGCTCGATCGCCGTCGTCAAGGCGGCCCGCGCCGCGCCCGACGGCTACACCATCCAGATCGGTCATGTCGGCACCAACGTCGCCAACGGCACGATCTACAAGAACCTGAACTACGATCTTCTGACCGACCTGGCGCCGATCGCGCGCCTGCCGCAGAACCCGATGCTGATCGTCGCCTCCGCCCAGGTCGGCGCAAAGGACCTGAAGGAGCTGGTCGCCTGGCTCAAAGCCAATCCCGACAAGATACCGGGCGGCACCGCCGGCATGGGGTCCGGTTCGCATCTCGGCGCGCTGGCATTCTTCGCCGCGTCCGGCACGAGCTACCAGCTCATTCCCTATCGCGGCACCGGCCCAGCCATGCAGGACCTGGTCGCCAACCAGATCCAGGTGATGGTCGATCAATCCTCGAATTCCCTGCCGCAGGTCCGCGCCGGCAAGATCAAGGCGTATGGCCTCACCGCCCGGACGCGCTCTCCCGCCGCGCCGGAAATTCCCACTGCGGCCGAGGCCGGTTTCCCGATGGAAGTCTCGATCTGGCACGGCCTCTGGGCACCCAAGGGCACGCCGTCCGAGATCATCGCCAAACTCAATGCCGCCGCGATCGCCACCCTTCAGGACCCGGAGGTGCGCAAACGGCTGGAGGATCTCGGTCAGGACCTGCCCACTGCCGCCGAGATGGCGCCGGCGGCCTTCGCTGCTTTTCACAAGGACGAATACGAGCGCTGGAAGAAAATTCTGCTCGCAGCGAACGTGAAGGTGGAATAGCGGACTGGCGGCGGCCCCGGCCGGAAGGTCCGGCGGTCGCGTTTGCCGTTTCGTATGGCGCGGGCACGAACATGCGCGATTGTCACGCATGTCTTCCCTGCAGCGCTGCGAGACTAGCGGCCCCATAATCGCCTCGCTATAGAGCCAAAGGTTTTCCGGGAGCCGCATGAGCCTCAAGGGCAAGACACTTTTCATCACGGGCGCCAGCCGCGGAATCGGGCATGCCATCGCGCTCGCCGCCGCGCGCGACGGCGCCAACATCGCCATCGCCGCCAAGACCGTGAAGCCCGACCCGCGCCTACCCGGCACAATCTTCACCGCCGCCGACGACGTCGAGAAAGCCGGCGGCAAGGCGTTACCGCTGCCCTGCGACATCCGCGACGAACAGAGCGTTGAGAAGTCGATCGCCGAGACGGTGGCGAAGTTCGGCGGCATCGACATCCTGGTCAACAACGCGAGCGCCATCAGTCTGACCGGCACGCTCGCCACCCCGATGAAGCGCTACGACCTGATGCACCAGATCAACGGCCGCGGCACCTATCTGGTGTCGCAGAAGTGCATCCCGCATCTGATGAAGGCGGCCAACCCGCACGTTCTGAATCTGTCGCCGCCGCTCGACTTCGACGTGAAATGGTTCTCCAACCATCCGGCCTACACGCTCGCCAAGTATTCGATGTCGGTCTACGCCTGGGCCATGGCCGAGGAATTCAAGGACAAGGGGATCGCGTTCAACTGCCTGTGGCCGCGCACCGGCATCGCCACCGCCGCGATCGCCAACGTGCTGGGCGGCGAGGAAGGCATGAAGCGCTGCCGCAAGCCGGAGATCATGGCTGACGCAGCTCACGTGATCCTCAACCGGCCGTCGCGCACCTGCACCGGCAACTTCTTCATCGACGACGAAGTGCTGGCGTCCGAGGGCGTCACCGACCTCGACAAGTATGCCTACGCCCCCGGCACTCCCCTGATGCCCGACTTTTTCGTGCCCGCGCCCGGTGCGCGCACCGTGGTCGGGCGGGGCTGAGCGGCTCGTGGCGACTTTCATACTGGTCCACGGCGCGGGTCACGGCGGCTGGTGCTGGGAAAAGGTCGTGCCGTTGCTGGAAGCGCGCGGCCACAAGGTCTGCGCGCCCGACTTGCCGGGGCTCGGCAAGGACCAGACGCCGCCTGCCAACGTCCAGCTCGCCGACAATGTCGAGCGCATCTCCCGCCTGCTCGACAAGATGGAAGAGCCGGTCGTGCTGGTCGGCCACGCGCTGGGCGGCGTCACCATCAGCCAGACCGCCGAGGCGCGGCGGCGCAAGATCAAGGCGCTGGTCTATGTCTGCGGACTGATGCCCCCCTCGGGCAAGGCGAGCCGCGAGATGACCGCCGGGGATCCCGACATGCTGTTCCGCCGCTCGCGCGAGGTCAGTCCGGATGGACTCACCTATACCTTCGCGCGTGCCCAGTTGCCGGCGATGTTCTACGAAGACGTCTCGCCGGAAGACCGCTACCGCGCCATGGAGCGTCTGCGCCCACAGCCGATCTCGATCTCGACCACGCCGGTGACCCTGACCGAGGAGCGCTTCGGCTCGGTGCCACGCTGGTACATCGAGTGCCTGCACGACAACGCCGTCCGCATCGCCCGCCAGCGCGCGATGGTGAAAGACATGCCCTGCAAGGTCATCACCATGGAATGCGGCCACACGCCGTTCTACAGCGCGCCGGAAGAGCTCGCCGAGCACCTCGACGCGATTTCGAGGAGTTAAGAGCGCAATTGGAACGGCGCGAGCTCCCGCGCCTGTGAAGGCGCTGCCGCTCGCCGACGCGCCAGAGGCGCGCTAATCGAAGAACGCGAAAGCGCGGACCTCGATGCTCTGCCGCGGCTTGGGATCGGCCGGCGTCGTCGGATCGTCGAAGGCGCTGTGCAGCGAGAATCGCGCCCTGCCGTCCTTCAGAGAATCGTAGCACTTGATCACGATCGCCTCGTCGCGGGTCATCTTCGGGAAATAGAACCAGCGGTGATCGGGATTGTAGACGCCCTGGTAGATCTCGCCGGTGCGGTCGGCATAGACCAGATCGCAGACCGCGAGATCGCGCGGCGCCAGGCTCTGGGAGTCGACGAGACCGAGCGGCGTCATCTCGACCGGATCGGGCGCTATACTGCGCCAGACATTGTACTCGGCGAAACGCTTCTTCAGCCGAACTTCCGCCTCGTCTGCCGGCAGCAGGTCGCGTACGCGCTGCGGGCCCGACTTCTCGGTGTAGTCGCAATGAACGGATCGCACCGGGGTGCGCAGACCGCGCTCGACGGCCCGGTCGGCCGTGCGCACGGTGTGATCGAAGATCACGACCTTCGACGCCCCGGTCTCGCGTTTGATCAGAGCCTCGACCTCCGCGTAGTAGCGCGTCTTGACCTCGTCGGCGTCGTAGAAGTCGCGAACCTTTGTGTCGTGGTTCACGAGCTTGAAGGCCTGCCGATCGAGCGACATTTCGGCGGCGAAGGGCCGGCCGTCGGCGATCTTCACCGGGAAGTCGCGATAATTGCCCACCCGCTTCGGCAAACCCGTGCCTGCCGGCGGGTTGTAGGTCACGGGCGTGACGCTGAGATCGGCCAGATAGTTGACCGGCGCCTCGACGAACGTGGGCACAAGTCCTTGGGATTCCTGAGCTTTGGCGTTCAGCATGACGAACTCCTTGGCCCTCTAGATAGTCCCTATCCGCCGTCAGGCATCGCGAGAAGAACTCATGGGCTCATGCGGCGAGTTCCAGGATCTCGACCACCTGCTCGGGCCGCGTTATCGGCCGCGGATTGTTGAGCACGGCCCTGTCGTGCATGGACTTTTCGGCGATTTCGCGGAAGCGGTCCGGACCGACGCCGACGTCCCGCAGCGTTCGCGGCAGGCCAAGGTCGGCAACCAGCCCGGCCACCAGGTCGGCTGCGGTTGCTTCAGGTTTGCCGAATGCCTCGCTGACCCGCTTCTGGCGCTCGCCGTTGGCCGGCAGGTTCCAGCGCAACACCGAGGGCAGCATCACGCACGAGGTGTGGCCATGCGGCACATGGCAGGCGGCGCCCAGCACGTGGCCGATGCCGTGGCTCGCCCCGGTGCCGACGCCCGAAGTACCCGCCCCGATCGACAGCCACATGCCGAACTGCAGATCGAGGCGCGTCGGCATGTCCTCGGGCCTCGCCCTGTGTGCCGGCAGCGCCCGGGCGAGCAGCCGCAGCGCCTCGGTCGCTGTGCCCAGCACGAAGGGATGCGCCTGCTGCGAACACAGCCGCTCGACCGCGTGATCGACGGCCTTGAGCCCGGTCGACAACATGAGGTCCATCGGCGTCGCCAGCGTCGCCGCCGGATCGAGAACAATCACCCGTGGCACGATCAGGCGATGGCCGAAGCTTTCCTTTATCCCGTAGCGCGGATCGCTGATGCCGGCGAAGGCGTTGAACTCGGCCGCCGACAGCGTGGTCGGCACGGCGATCATGCGCACGGCATCGGCCGGCGGATGGATCGCCTCCGACGGCGGTGCCGCACCCTCCTTGGGCTTGCCCGAGCGGTAGAGATCGAGATCCTCGATTCTCGTCGCGTTCTGCCACAACGCGATCAGCATGACCTTGGTCGCATCGATCGCCGAACCGCCGCCGACTGCGACCAGCAGGTCGGCCCCGGCTTCGCGCGCCAGCCGTGCGCCCTCGATGACGCAGGGCCTTGGCGAATGGGCGGTGATGCCGGCATAGAGGCCGGCAAAGCGGTCGCCCAATTCCCTCGTCACCTCGGCGAGCAGCGCGCTCTGCGCCACCGACTTCGTCGTCGTCACGAAGACCCGTCGTGCGCCCAGTCGCTCGGCCTCGGCGCGCAACGCCACGCCGGCCGGCTTACCGTAGACAACCCGCTCGATGTCCTGATGTCCATGGATGCCGTTCAGCATGGTCGTCTCCCGAATGCGTGGCTATAAACGGGCGCCACCGATTTGGGAGTGAAGCGAAATGCCGGGCGCCTTGGAAGGGCTAAAAGTCGTCGACCTGTCGCGCGTTCTGGGCGGCCCGTACTGCGCGCAGATGCTGGCTGATCACGGCGCGGATGTGATCAAGGTCGAGCCGCCACAGGGCGACGAGACGCGCCTGTGGGGTCCGCCGTTCGACGCAGAGGGCATTTCGGCCTATTTCGCAGGGATCAACCGCAACAAGCGCACGATCGCGCTCGATCTCGCCAAGCCGGAAGGCCGCGCCGTCCTGCTGAAGCTGCTCGACGGCGCCGACGTGCTTATCGAGAACTTCAAGACCGGCACGATGGAGAAATGGGGCCTGGGCTACGACGAACTGTCGAAGACGTACCCCCGACTGATCCATGCCCGGGTCTCCGGCTTCGGCTCCGACGGCCCGCTGGGCGGCTTTCCGGGATACGACGCCATGGTCCAGGCCTCGGCCGGCCTGGTCTCGGTCAATGGCTCGCCCGACGGCGGGCCGGTGCGCATCGGCGTACCCGTGGTCGACCTGTCGACCGGCATGAATGCCTGCATGGGCATCCTGATGTGCCTCTACGAGCGCCAGCGCTCGGGCAAAGGCCAGTTCGTCGACGCCACGCTCTATGACAGCGCGATCGCGCTGCACCAGCCGCACGCGCCGAACTATTTCATGGCCGGGCTCAAGCCGAAGCTCTACGGCAACAGTCACGGCAACCTCGCCCCCTACGCCAACTTCCCGACGAAGGGCCGCAACATCGTGATCGGCGCCGGTAACGACGGCCAGTTCCGCAAAATGGTGCAGATGCTCGGCAAGCCCGAGATGGCCGACGATCCGCGCTTCAGGACGAACAAGGATCGCCTCGCTCACAAGGCCGAGATGGAAGCCGAACTGCGCGCACTGACCAAGGACCGCGACGGCGAGGCTTTCGCCAACGAGTTGATGAAGAACGGGGTGCCGTCGGGCGCCGTCATGGAGGTGCCGGACGTCATGGAGCATCCGCACACCAGGCACCGCAACATGGTCTGGGAAAAGGATGGCTACCGCAACGTCGGCAACCCGGTAAAGCTCTCGCGCACGCCGCCGTCGGTGCGCAGCAAGCCCAAGACTTTCGGCCTCGACACCCGCGCCGTGCTCGCAGAACGGGGATACTCGGCGGCCGAGATCGACGGGCTGGTCGCCTCGGGCGTGGCGCTCACCGAAATCCGCAAGGCCTGATCGTCAGCGCATCACGTACCGCAGGTCGACCTCGGCCTGGCGGTGCGCGAGGTAGACTTCCTCGCCGCGGCTCTTCATCGAGGTGCGGGTGAACTGGATCTGCTTGGCAATCTGCTGCAGGTCGTTGAACCCCTTGCGGATCGCCGAGGCGATCCGCAGGCGCTCGGCCAGCACTTCCTGTTCGACGGTCTGGCGATCCTCGCCTTCGACGCCCATCGCGGGATCGAAGTTGAATTGCTGCTCGAGCGACAGGCGCCAGGCGATCATGCTGCCGCGCAGCTTGACGCCGAAGCCTGGCACGGCGAGCAGGGCCTGGTCGGAAATATCGGCGGCGGTCTCGATGCCGAACGACTGCAGCAGCGACTTGCGGCCGACGCCAATACCCTGGATCTCGGCTTCGTCGATCTCGAACCGGTCGAGGAAGCGCGCCAGCGCGATGTCCCGCTTGTGTTCGGCGACGCCGCGCAGCTTCTCGGCCTGCCACTCCGGCAGACGCGACCAGGCGGCCCACAGCTTCTCGAGTTCCGCGCGCTTCTCCTCGAACAGACGCGGGCCCGCCTTGGCCTCCCATTCGTTGCGGATCTCGTCCCAGCGCGAGCGCAGCTGGCGGTCGCGCTCGAGAAACATCGCCGTGCGCCGCGTCGTGCGCAGGCTGCGCCGCACCAGGACATAGAGCACGAACGACGACACGAAGAAGAACAGCCGTGCCAGGGTCGGCCAGTGGGCGAACACGCCGACGGCGAAGGGGCCGGCGCCGATGAAGAAGGACATCGGAATGTGGAACCAGTAGCTGCGCCTGAACGCGAGCGCCGCTCCCGAGGGCTTGAGCCGGCGCGGCGTCGCCTGCTCCAGTACCGGTGCCGGGCCGGGGTGGCGGATCGCCGCGACCTGTGGCCAGAAGGCATCGAGGTCGAAATAGGCCGCCGCGCCTGGCGACAAGGTCGGCGAGAACAGCGGCACGCTCGTCGCCGCCTCCATCTGGCACCACGGGCAGGCACTCAGGCCCGAATAGTGCCAGTGCGTCTCGCTCGCCGCGCACTGCTTCAGGCGCATTTCGAGCTGCTCGAGCGCCGCCACCCACTGTTTCGCGGTCGGCCGTCCGCCGCCCGAGCTGCGCCGGTCGAAGGCCCGCTCGAACAGGTCGGCCACCGGCTGCGACACGATGCTGAGCGGCGGAGTGCCGGGCGGCCGCTCCATTTGCGCGGTCAGGGCGTCCGCCCCGTAGGCGAAGCGGCCCTCGCCGATCGCCTGCTCGATCGTCATGTCGCCGCTGCCGATATAGCGGCCAGCGAACGGATGGCGGCCCATGAACAGCACCAGGAAGATCAGTACGGCGAGGCCGAAATTGTCGTGGTTCTCGGTGCGCACCAGCTCTGCAAACCGCTGGTTCTGCAGTTCGGGCGGCGTGAAGGTCGGCACGCCGACCTCGCAGAGATAGTGCCGGCTGCCGTCGATCACCTGGAAGCTGTCGCAATCGATCAGCCGCACCCTGGCGTCCTGTGCGACCAGCACGCCGGAGTGGTTGACGTCGGCGATGATGCTGGTGGTCTCGTGCACAGTGGCGAAGGCGCGCGCCAAGTTGGTTGCCGTATGCACCAGGAAGCGCCAGTCGGCACCCGGGAATTCTGCCCGCCGACTCTTGGGACTGTAGAGGTGGTGGATGTCCTTGTAGCCGACCACCTTGGGCATGGTGAGCCCGATCGGCGCGCCCGACCGCAGCGACAGCACCTCGATCGGCCAGGCGGTCAGCCTGTCGATCTGCTCGGTACGCAACGCCGCCATGGCGCGGATCTTCTCGGCGCGCAGCGGCGACGGCGGGCGGTGATAGATCTTGGCGACGATGTCGGGGGACGCCTCGATCTCGAAGACGGCACCCTCGCCGCCCTGCCCGCGCTTGTTGCCAAGCCGAACCGGCCGGCCGCGCGCATCGACGAAGTCGGAGGCCGGCGGGCGGCTGCTCATGACCCGCCGCCCGTCGCCACGGCGAGCTCCGGCCGGCGCGACGCCAGGATCAGGGTCTTGTCGTCGTCGGTCCGCGCATTGATCGGCGGCGAGCCGAGATACTTCTCGAGTTCACGGCAGAGCCCGTCGTCCATGCCCGAGGCGGTCGACCGGCGCACCGAACGGAACATGCTGTCGAAAAACGGCCCGTGCACTTCCTTCTCGGCCTTGCGCAGCACCAGGTTCTCCAGCCCGTCGGTGAATATCGCGATCTCGTCGAAGGGCCGCAGGCTCGTCTGGAAGGCAATCGACTCCATGACGTTCTCCGACGTGATGAAGTTGGTCGTGTTGGCAAACTCGCCATGCTGCGGCCAGAACACCCAGCTCCAGCCGCCCCCCGTCGGAATGGACGATCGCGCCGTCGCCGATCTGCAGGAAGGCCGCGACATCCTCGCCGACGATCGCCGCCAGAAGGGTACATGCATAGTCGCCGAGCTCGAGCCCGCGCGTCTTGGCATGCAGGCCGAAGCCATAGACGATGCCCGCGATCCAGCGCTCGACCAGCGGCCGCGTGATGTCCTCCACCCGTCCGCCATTGGCAAGATAGTCGGCCACCAGCTTCACGAACGTGTCGCAGGCCAGCGCCGAGCCGATGTCGGCGACCGCAGCACTTCCGGCACCGTCGGACGCCACCAGCAGCATGACCGGGCGGTCCGAGGAGTCCCGGAGGACGGAACAGCGGTGGCTGTCCTGGCACGGCTGGCTGGCGGCGATATGCGAGGTCCCGATCGTCGATGCCATCGCAATCCGCCATGGCGAGGCGCCGATCAAACTTCAGCCCATCCCGGCGGCATGAGCTTAACCGACTGCCCGACCTGGGCGCGCGACACGGTGCTGAGCGAAGACGACAGCCAGTTGAACAGGTCGCGGAAGCGCAGGCCACCCAGCTTCAGGGGCGGCCGTACCGAGATGTGCGACAGCACGTCCATATCGGCGTTCTCCACGCCGACCGCGAAGAAGGAGAAGCCCTTGGCCTCCTCGCCGGCGCGCACCATCGCCGCCGCCTGATGCCAGGAGTCGGTCGGTACGCCGTCGGTGATCAAGAAGACCCAGGGCCGGTAATAGAGGATGCCGTTGGCACGGTAGGCATCCTTGCGCTGGCGGATCATGTCCAGTCCGGTGGTGATGGCCGCACCGATCGGCGTGTCGCCGGCCCCCGCCAGCAAGGGCGGCGTGAACTGATCGGCGGTTTGGAAATCGGACACCAGCTGTACCGGCCCGAACGTCAGCAGGCCGAGCTCGACCCGCTTCATCGCCAGCGCATCGCTCGCCAGCTCGCGCCGGAAGTCCATCAGGCCACGGTTGAGTTCGTCGATCGGCGCACCCGCCATCGAGGCCGACGTGTCGAGCAGCAGCAGGCACGGGCAACGTGGCTCGGGGTTCTCGGCGAACTCGCTTGCCCCGAAGGGAATTTGCTCGAAATCCGCCATATCTTGGTCGGCCTCACCCCGCTCCTGCTTTGCTTATGAAAGAACTGGGACGATCTTTCAACGGCACTGCAGGGAGCAGCACTGAAAATACTGTGTCAGTTCTTTCGCGCCGGTGCCTTGGGCTCGGCAATTCGGACCGGGTCGCCGTCGGAGAGCCCGTCCGGTGGACTGTCGATCACCCGGTCGCCGCTCGCCAGGCCGGTACCGATCTCGACCACCTGTCCGAGGTCGCGGGCGATCGTGATCTGCTTCAGCACGACCTTGCTGTTGGCGTCGACCGTGGCAACCCGAAGGCCCTTCTGACCGAAAATCAGCGCGCCGGCCGGAATAGACAGCGCCTGACGGTCGGCCGGCAATTCGATCCTGGTGTTGGCGAATGCGCCGGGCATGAGGTCGCCGGCGCTGTTGTCGACCACGAGCTGCATGCGCGTGGTGCCCGAGGCCGCATCGACCGAGCGCGACGAGGCTTCGACCACACCGCCGAATGTCCGGTCCGGATACTCCGGCACCGTCACGGTGACCTTGGTGTTCAGGCGAACCGCCGGCACGAAGTTCTGCGGCACGCTCACCGTCACCCGCAGCCGCTGGACGTCAGAAATGACGAACAGGGCGAGTCCTGCGCTCGAATCGGCGTTGATCAGCGCGCCGAGGTCGGTGTTGCGGGTCGTGACGATGCCGTCGAACGGGGCTGTGACGCGCTTGAAGTCGGCCAGCACCACCAGCCTGTCGACGTTGGCCTGAGCGGCCCGGGTCAGCGCCTGCTTGACGGTGAGATCGCCGGTCTTCTCATCGACGGTCTGCTTGGCCACGGTGTTCGAGCCGCCGAGCTGTTGCCAGCGTTGCGCCGTGACGGTGGCCAGGGTTTCCGCCGCCTGCGCCGACGCGAGCGCGGCCTTGGCCTGCAGGAGCTGCTGGTCGAGATCGGGTGCCTCGATTTCGGCGAGCAGCTGGCCGGTCTTCACCGGCATGCCGATGTCGACGTACCAGGCCTTCAGGAAGCCGCTGACGCGGGCATAGATGGGTGCCCGCGAATAGGCCTCCAGGCGGCCAGGCAGATCCAGCGACGACTTGTTGGCGCCCAGCGTCGGCGTCACGACCGCGACGATCGGAACGGACTGCTGATT
>CAYZQZ010000107.1:0-10512 GCA_964480235.1 uncultured Reyranella sp.
GGGCCGGCCGACGATCTTCGACGCCCTTCCCAAGGGCATGCCGCGCACCATCGCGGTGGGCCGGCTCGATTTCATGTCCGAAGGATTGCTGTTGCTCACCAACGACGGCGAACTGGCGCGCAAGCTGGAACTGCCGGCCAACGGCTGGACGCGACGCTATCGCGCGCGCGTGCACGGGGCCGTCGACGAAGCGAAGCTGGCGTCCCTTGCCAAGGGCATCACCGTCGAGGGCGTTCACTACGGTCCGATCCAGGCCACTCTCGACCGCCAACAGCGCTCCAATGCCTGGCTCAACGTCGCACTGACCGAAGGCAAGAACCGCGAAGTGCGCAAGGTCCTGGCATATCTCGGTTTGCCGGTGGTGCGCCTGATCCGCGTCGCGTTCGGCCCCATCCATCTCGGCGAGCTGCCGACCGCCCAGGTCGACGAGGTGCCGTCGCAGGCACTGGCCACTCTTCTGGGTGTTACCCAGAAGCGCGGCGAAGGCTGGGCCAAACCCAAGCCCCGGCCGAAGCAGCCGCACCACCGCCGGCAGCGATGATCCGGATCATCGGCGGCAAGCATCGCGGCCGCAGCATCGCGACGCCCGAGGGCCTTACGACGCGGCCGACTTCCAGCCGCGCCCGTGAATCCCTGTTCAACATCCTGACGCACGCCAGCTGGCGCGGCGCCGATGTCCATGGGGGCACCTCGCCCCTGATCGACGCACGCGTGCTCGACGCCTTCGCCGGATCGGGCGCTCTCGGACTGGAAGCCCTCTCGCGCGGTGCCGCGCACACCACGTTCCTCGACAACGATGCGGCGGCGATCAAGCTGATCGGCGAGAACCTGCGCAAGCTGGGCGAAGCCGGCAGCGCCAAAGTGGTACGCGCCGACGCCACACGGCCGCCGCCGTCTCGCGAGGGCTGCGACCTGGCATTTCTCGATCCGCCCTATCGGTCCGACCTGGCCGGTCCCGCCCTTGTCGCCCTGGCCGCGAGCGGCTGGCTCAATCCGGACGCCATCGCCACAGTCGAACTCGCCGCCTCCGAGGACTTCGCGCCACCGCCAGGCTTCGAGGCAGTCGACGAACGGCGGTATGGTGCGGCCAAGATCGTGATCCTGCGTTACCGGCCATGACACTCCACCAGCCCCTATACGTCCTGCGCCACGGCGAGACGGCGTGGAACATCGACCGGCGCATGCAGGGCACCAAGAACTCCGATCTCACCGAACGAGGCCGCGCGCAGGCCATGGCGATGGGCCGGGCGCTCAAGGCGGAACTGGCGCGCGACGCCGGCCCGACGGTCTTTCTGCGCAGTCCGCTCGGGCGCACGCGGGAAACCTCGCTGCTTATCGGCAGCGAGCTCGGCCTCGATCCCGCGCAATGGCGCGACGATCCGCGGCTGGCGGAACTGAGCTACGGCGAATGGGAAGGGTTCTCCTGGAAGGAGATCGAGGTCCACACCCCCAATGCGCTCAGCGACTGGCGTGCCGATCCCGAAGGTTACTGCCCGCCCGGCGGCGAGACCCATTTTGAGCTGCGTCGGCGTTCGGCGGCTGCTCTGGCCGACATCGTCGCGGCCAACATTCGCACCGTCATTGTCGGTCACGGCGTGAGTGGCGCGGTATTGCGCGGCATCAATCTCGGGCTCGATGCCCGCGCCATGTTCGTGCTCGAGAAGCCACAGGACGCGTTCTTCCGCCTGACCCAGGGCCGCGAGGAGCGGATCCCCGCCGGCTGATCGTCGCCTGACCTACCTGGGCTCGAGAGAGAAGCCGAGTTTGGCAGCAAACCGCCGGACATCTTCCCGATCATGCTCGTTCATGGGCAGCGCCACGATTTCGGCCAAAGGCACCTATGCAAAGCCCGCACCTTCGCTCAGCACCAGCTGATCGAGACGGACGGCCTTCTCTGCGTAGAAGGTGATCTGGAAATCCCGGGGTTCGGCCACGAGGTACTCTCGCAATCGCTGCAATTCATCCGGTCGCAGCGTGAGCCCGACTTCTTTCTTCAGTTCCCTCAGGCAGCAATCGACATCGGTTTCGCCGGCCTCCCCGCGTCCTCCGAAGAACGCCCAGCTGTTGGGGTGCTCCGGTGCATTGCCGTCGCGCAAATGAAGCAGCAGCGACTGCGTGGCCGGATCGTAGAGAAAGGCCGCCGCCGAGAACGGCCGATACTTTGGATAGAGACCTGTAGCTATCGGTCGAGAACGCCCCAACTGCCGGGTTGACTCGAATGCCTACCGGCCGGCCCGGGTCAGCGTCACCGACCGGCCGCAGCCGCCGCTTTCACGCAACGTCAGGCTGCCGCCTTGCGCCGTGGCATTGAAGCGGGTCTCGCGGCGCTCGGTGCCCTTGACCGACGCCAGCGCCCTCAGCGTGAACCCGCCCTGCTTGGCGATACCCCAGACCTGCCACAGACCCGGAGTCGGCGGCGGTGGGGCGCTTTTCTTGGGATTGGGCACCGGCCCGCGCGCCGAAGGATCGGACGCGGTGCCGTCGACCATGCCGGCCTCGATCCAGAGCAGGAAATCGAGCGGCGTGTTGCACGAGCCGCCGTCGCTCCTGCCGCTCCAGTCACCGTCCAGCGGCGTGGAAGGAGACGGGGAAGCGGACGGCGGGGTTTGCGCCCCCGAAGGCGATACGGCGAACGGCTGGGCAACGAGGAGGCCGAACAGAACCAGGATGCGCTTCATCGTCTTCCGAACAGCCGCTCGATGTCGGCCAGCTTGAGTTCGACATAGGTCGGGCGACCGTGATTGCATTGGCCCGAATGCGGCGTTGCCTCCATCTGACGCAACAGCGCGTTCATCTCCTCGACAGTGAGCCGCCGCCCCGCCCGCACCGAAGTGTGGCAGGCCAGCGTGCCGCACACCTCCTCGATTTTCTCCTTGAGCGACAAATGATCGCCCATCTCCGACAGCTCGTCGGCAAGATCGCGTACCAGGCCCTGGATATCGGCCTCGCCGAGCAGCGCGGGGGTTTCGCGCACCACGACGGCGCCCAGACCGAACGGCTCGATGATCAGACCCATCTCCGCAAGATCGGCCGCGCGCTGCACCAGCCGGCGCGCGCCGTCCTCGCCGATCTCGACCACCTCGGGCAGCAGCAGGGCCTGGCGCTTCACGCCGTCGCTCTGGAGCTGAGTCTTGAGTTTCTCGTGCAACAGACGCTCGTGCGCGGCGTGCTGATCGACGATCACCACGCCCTGGTCGGTCTGCGCCACGATGTAGGTCTCGTGCAGCTGCGCGCGGGCCACACCGAGCGGAAAGTTGCCGGGCGCGATGTCGCCTGACGGCTGCTCGACCCTCGCTGAAGGCGCATCGAACGGCGACATGAACTGCATCGCGGCCTCGGCAAGACCGCGCGGCACGGTTGCGCCCAAGCTGTTGCCGGCGTGGCTTCCGCCATAGGCGCCCATCGGCAGCGGGGTCGAATACCCGGTATGCGGCCGGAAGGCGCCGAGCGCCTGGTCGGAGACGGTCGTGCTGGCGCGATGTCCTGCCGCCGACAGCGCCGTGCGCAACGCGCCGACGATCAACCCGCGAACGATGCCGGCGTCCCGGAAGCGCACCTCGGTCTTGGCCGGATGCACGTTGACGTCGACCATCTCGGGCGGTGCTTCGAGGAACAGGGCCACCAGGGGATGCCGGTCACGCGCCAGAAAATCCTGATAGGCGCCGCGCACCGCCCCGGTCAGCAGTTTGTCCCGCACCGGCCGACCGTTGACGAACAGATACTGATGCTGGGACGTCGGCCGGTTGAGCGTCGGCAGGCCCGCGAAGCCCGTGAGCCGGAAGCCTTCGCGGTTGGCGTCGATCGTCAGTGCATTGTCGGCGAATTCGCGTCCCATGACGGCGGCCAACCGTTCCAGACGCGCCGCATCATGCTTCTCCAGCAGCGTCGGACTGGCTGCCGGCAGGTCGATCAGGTTGCGGTCCTCGCTATCCAGCCGGAAGGCGATCTCGGGATGCGCCATAGCGAGCCGTCGCAGCGCATCGGCGACATGGCCTGATTCGGTGCGCGGCTCCTTGAGGAACTTCAGCCGTGCCGGCGTCGCGTAGAAGAGGTCGCGCACCTCGACCCGGGTTCCCGCGGGGTGTGCCGCCGGGCGCGGCGTTCCCTTGGCGCCGCCCTCGATCTCGATCGACCAAGCGCTGTCGGCGCCCGCCGGCCTCGAGGTCAGGACAAAGCGGCTCACCGAGGCGATCGACGGCAGCGCCTCGCCGCGGAAGCCAAGCGTGCGGATATGGCCGAGATCGTCATCGGGCAATTTGGAAGTGCAGTGCCGCTCGACGGCAAGTGAAAGCTCTTCGGCGGTCATGCCCTTGCCGTCATCGACCACGGAAATGAAGGTGCGGCCGCCCTCCTTGAGCGTCACCGCGATACGCCGCGCGTCGGCGTCGATCGCGTTTTCGACCAGTTCCTTGACCGCGCTGGCCGGCCGCTCCACGACTTCGCCCGCCGCGATCTGGTTGACCAGATTGGACGGCAGGCGACGAAGGAGACTCGTGCGCGCGCTCATGGCGCGGCGAGTTTACGGCTTCCGGCGCTGGGAAAGATACTGGCGGGTGAGGACCTTGGCGTCCTCGACCGCGGGCTGGTCAAAGGCGTCGATCTTCCAGAGATGTGCGGCGAACATCGTTTCCAGCATGAAATGCATCATCAGCGCCCCCATCGTGCGCTCGTCGACCCGGGCGACACGCAGGGCCCGGGTCGGCCGGCCGGCCTTGATGGTGGTCGCCATCGTGGCATCGGCCTCGGCAAGCAGCAGGTCGCCCATGGTATGGCCATGGAGATAGTCGAGCGCCTTGTCGCCACCCGACGACATCTTCGCACCCTGCCCCGCAGTGTCCTGGATCAGGAAGGTGAAGAACTTGTCGGCAGGACCGCCGAGATAGAGTTGAACCTGGCTGTGCTGGTCGACCGTGCCCAGCGCAATCGCAGGCGTCGTGCCGAAACCCTGTTTGCCCAGGCTCTCTGCCCAGATCTGCCGATACCAGGAGGCGAAGGTGTTGAGCCGATCAACGTAGGGCATCAGCACCGCGATGTTCATGCCCTTCTCGTTCGCTAGCCCGACCGACAGCGCCGCCCCGAGCGCCGGCGCGATGTCAGTCACGTCATTGGCCGCAAGCACCGGGTCGAGCACGCTGGCGGCGCCCTCGCGCACGGCAACCGGATCGACGCCCGCAATCATCGCCGGCAGCATGCCGACCAGCGATAGGGCCGAAAAGCGGCCACCGATCTTTGGATCGTGGTCCAGGACCGTGGCGCCGATGCGCTTGGCCAGGCGCTGCAACGGGTTGTCAGTCGCTTCGGTGATGGCGATGACGTGCTCGCCCACCGTTGCCTTGCCGACTTTGGCTTCGAGCGCGTCGAGGACAGCGAAGAGCTGCGCAAGGGTCTCCGGAGTGCCTCCCGACTTGGAGATCGGGATGAAGCCGGTGCGATCGAGAGGCAGCCGGACCAGCAGTTCGGCGTAGGTCGCCGGATCGACATTGTCCATGAACCAAAGGCGCGGCCGGCCTGCAGTGGGGCCGAAGCCCTGGTCCCTGAGTGCCATCAGGGTCTTGCCGCTGAGGCTGGACCCGCCCATGCCCATGACCACGACATGCTCGAACCTCGCGAAACGGTCGGCATGCGGCTTCAGCATCGCGAGATCGTCGCGGCGGGCGGGAATCTTCAGAATCGGCAGTTCGTTGCTGTCATGCCAATGCCGGATCTTGTCGAGCGCGGGCCGCAGTTCGGCCATGGCGCGGTCGAGACTGGCGCGCGGCAGGCCGTGCCTGCCGATCGCGCCTTCCAGCGCACCGTCGATATCCTGTTTGTAATGCATGCGCGACCTCTTCAGGGTTCCGCAGTGACGCCCACGGGCTTGCCGACGACGACGGTGGTGAGCGCGTCGTCACGCAACAGGCGACGCGCCATGCGTCGCACGTCTTCCGCCGTCACGGCTGCGATCAATTTGGGGCGCTTCTCGAGTTGATCGCGCGGCAGGCCGTCGACCTGCAGGCTGTGCAGCAGACCTGCGATCGAGCTCGACGAATCAAGCGATACGGGCAGCGCGCCGGTCAGGTAGGTCTTGGCGTCGGCCAGCTCCTCGGCCGCGACGCCCTCATTGCGCAGGCGAGCCATTTCGGCGCGCACCACGCGGATCGTGTCGGCGACCTTCTCGTTGGCGCTGGCCGTCGAAATGCTGAGCAGCGAGGCCTTCGTCCAGGTCCTGAGGCTGCTGGAGATTCCGTAGGTCAGGCCGCGCTTCTCGCGCACTTCCGTGAACAGGCGCGACTGCTGTCCGCCGCCGCCCAAAACGTGATTCATGATGAAGGCCGCATACCAGTCGGGATCCTGCCGCGCGATTCCGGGCAAGGCCATCTGCACGACCGATTGCGGCACTGGGCGCTCGACCACGATGGTTCGCGGCTTGGATGTCGGCGTCCAGGCCGGCGGCAAGGGCTTGGCCGGACCCGCAGGCAAGCTCCCGAAAACCTTGTCGAGGGCCCGCACCAGATCGGCCTCGGAAATGTCGCCGACCGCGGCGATCACCAGTCCGTTGCGGTCGATCAGGGCGGACCAGCGCTTCCGGATGTCGTCGGCCGTGAGCGTCTTCAAGGTCTCGCGCAGACCTTCCGAATCGCGCGAATAGGGATGGTTGGCGAAGACGGCGCCCATCAGCGTGCGACCGGCAACGCTCTGCGGCCGCTGACTCGCCTGGTTGAGGCTTGCGATGAACTGCGCCCGCCGCTGCTCGATCATGTCGGCGTCGAAGCGCGGCGCGGAGAGCGCCAGCCGCAGAAGTTCCAGACTGTCCTCGCGATTGGCAGTCAGGGCTCGCAGCGAACCGCCGATGCGATCGAGCGAAGCGCTAAAGCCGATCGAGACGGCGGTCTCTTCCTCACGCTTCTTGAAGGCTTGCGCCGGCAGGTTGCCAGCTCCGTCTGTCATGAGCTGCGCCATCAGGCTCGTGACGCCCTTCTGGGTCTCGGGCTCCAGGGCAGCGCCGCCGGCGATCGAGAACGACAGGGTGACGACGGGAACGCTGTGGTCCTCGACCAGCCAGGCCTTGATGCCGAGCGGCGTGGTCACTTCCTTGATGTCGATCGCCTGGGCCTGGGCCGGACGCGCGAGCATGATCGCCGGTCCTCCGGCCGCCAGCCCGCCGGCCGCCAGCAGGAACCCGCGGCGGTTCATCGGCCGCCCTCCGGCAGCAGCATCGACGTCACGTGCGCGTCCTCGCGCCAGACATGCCGGGCAGCCGCCAACACGTCGGCTGGCGTGACGGCGGCGATGCGTTTGGGCCAGTCGTCGACGTCGGCAATGCTGCCGCCCAGCCCCAGCATGGTGCCGTAGATGCGCGGGCCGCTGGCCAGGGAATCCTGGGAATAGATCGCTGCAGCAAGCAGCTGGTTCTGTGTGCGCTCGACCTCTTCCGCCGTCACCCCGCCATCGAGCAGCTTCTTCATCTGGTCGACGACTGCACCTTCCATGTCGACGATCGACTTCTGCGGGGCGGGATGGGCGGAAATGTCGAAAGCAGAAAGTCCCAGACGCGTCGCGCTGTAACCGGCGGACGCGGAAAGGGCGAGCTTGCTGTCGACCACCATCGCGCGCCATAGCCGGCTGGTCTCGCTGCCGCCGAAGATGTGCGAGAGCACGGTGAGCGCATAGGCATGCTTGCTGTCAGCCGAGCGGTAGGATGGCGCGATGAAATCGCGCGACCAGCGCGGTTCGACAACCCGGACATCGGCACGCATCACCTTCTGCGGCAGGCCGGGGCCGCCTTCGCTCGGGCGGCGGCGTGCCTCGACCGGCCGTTTGGCGATCGGCCCGTAGTGCTTCTCGGCGAGCTTGCGCACCGCCTCGGGCGAGGCGTCGCCGGCAATCACCAGGACTGCATTGTTGGGCGTGTAGTGCCTGCGATAGAAGGCGGTCAGCTCGGCCACGCCCAGCTTCTTCACGTCTGCGGGATAGCCACTCGGAGGCATGCCATAGGGCTTGCCGCGACCGTAGAGCTGTTCGCGCACCGCCTCGTCGAGCTGCGCCGACGGCACGTTTTCGATCCGCATGCGTCGTTCTTCTGCCACCACCTGCCGCTCGGGCACGAGTTCGCGCTCGCTGATGCGCAGGTTGACCATGCGGTCGGCTTCCATGCGCATGATCAGCTCGAGGCGATCGGAAGCAATCGTCTGGTAGTAGCCCGTCGCGTCGAAATCCGTGTAGGCGTTGTCGCGTCCGCCGTACCGCGAAACGATTCGCGAAAACTCCGCCGGCCCCACCGTCGGTGTGCCCTTGAACATCATGTGCTCGAGGAAGTGTGCGACGCCGGTCTGGCCCATCACCTCGTCGGCACTGCCGACCTTGTAGACCAGCAGCTGGCTGACGATCGGTGCACGACGCGAAGGCAGGACCACGACCTGCAGGCCGTTGGAAAGTGTGAAGCTCTCGGACGGCCGCCGATCGACGGTCAGCAGCTTGCCGAGCGCGGATGCCGGAGGTGCGATCACCGCACCCGCAAGCAAGCCGCCAAGGACGGTGCGGCGGCCGGGCATGAGCGAGTTGCTCAGAAAATGCCTTCGAGCAGGCCGCGCTTGCGGCGCACGATGGTCGGCGTCGGCGCAGTCGAGGGCGTGCCACTCGCCTGCGAATCTCGCAGGCGCTTCTGTTCGGCGACCGGATCGATGATCGTGCCTGACGGCGGCTTGTCCTGCCAGAAGATCAGGCTGTCGATGAAGGTGGTGTTCTCCTCCGCGATCCGGCGGGTATCGCGGTTGACCTGGCTGCGAATGTTCGGATTGACGCCGCCGGCGCTCGCCTTGGCGACCAGTGCCTGCTCCGAAGCACCTCCGGCGCTCGGTGTGGGCGGGGGCGCGCCCGGACCGCGCTGCTGCACGCGCGCCGCCATGGTGGGCGACAGAGCTTCCTTGGCCTGGTCGGACGGGGTGGTTTCCTGCGGACGCGGCTCGCCCGGGCGCGGCGGACGGAGCTCGGCATTCGGCGGCATGGTGAGCGGCGAGTGCGAGACGATCTTGAACTCGTCAGGCGACACCTTCTTGGCGCCGCCGAGATTCTCGAAGGCACTGCAGCCGCCTAGCGCGACGCCGGCGAGCGCAACCAGCACCGCAAATTTCAAACAGGTACGTCGCATCGTCTGTCGCTTCTGTCCAACGTGCTTCTGTCGTCCGGGTTTGTGTCGATTGATCATGGCCGTATCAGGGCGCCCGCTTCTTCTCGCCAATCAGCGAATCCAGCAGCATCAGGCCAACTCCCACGACGATCGCCGAATCGGCGATGTTGAACGCCGGCCAATGCCATTCGCCCACGTGAAAATCGGCAAAATCGAACACCGCTCCCCAGCGGGCGCGGTCGATAACATTGCCGATGGCGCCCCCCATGACAAGGCCGATACCCCAGCCGTTCAACGGACGGTCGGTTCGCCGCAGCCAGATGAAGAGGCCGATGCAGACCGCCACCGCCACCATGGACAGCGCCCATGGCGGCAGGGCACGGTCGCCGCCCAGCAGACCGAAACTGACGCCGCGATTCCACACCACGACCAGACGAAAGTAGCCGTCGACCACGGAAACGATCTGTCCGGCCTTGAACAGGTAATTCAGCAAAAGCTGCTTGGAGACCTGATCGACGACAAGCGTCAGGACGACCAGGCTCATCGCCTGCCGATCGATCGGCCTCACGACAGCGCCCTCACGCCACGGCCTCTTCGCAGCGCACGCAGATCAGCGGATGGCTGGCCGACTGGCCGACCTCTTCCAGCACCTGCCAGCAGCGCGCGCACTTGTTGCCGGCGGCGAGACCGGGCACCACGCCCACACCCGCCACATCGGGCAGGGTGAAGGCCCCTGCCGGAGCCTCGCCCGGGACCAGCTCGCCGCCCGACGTGATGCAGATCTCGGTGAGATTCAGCCCCTTCATGGCGGCGATGTATTCTGGAGCGGCATGGACGTGCGGCGCTGCCTGCAGGCTGGAGCCGATGCGCTTCTCGGCGCGCTCCAGCTCCAGCGCTCCGGTGACGACCCGGCGCAGGGCGCGGACGGTCTTCCACTTCTCGCCCAGTGCAGCGTCGTTCCACGCCGCCGGGATCGCCGGATAGACCCGCAGATGGACGCTGTCCTTGTCGCCGTCCGGCACGTCCTTGGGCCGCGCCAGCCAGGCCTCTTCGGCGGTGAAGCAGGTAATCGGCGCAAGCCATGCGGTCAGGAACGAGAACAGCTCGGCCATCACCGTGCGCGCGGCACGCCGGCGCGGCGACGACGGAGCGTCGCAGTAGATCGAGTCCTTGCGGATATCGAAATAGAACGCGCTGAGATCGACCGCGCAGAAATTGTGCAGCTCGGTCGCGATCTTGTGGAAGTCGAAGTCGTCGACTGCGGGCCGGAACATCGAGTCGAGTTCGCCCAGGCGATGCAGCACCCAGCGCTCGAGTTCGGGCATGTCCTTCGGCTCCACCTTCTCCGCCGCCGAGTAGCCGTCGAGGCTGCCCAGCAGGTAGCGCAAGGTGTTGCGCAGCCGGCG
>CAYZQZ010000108.1:0-10506 GCA_964480235.1 uncultured Reyranella sp.
AGACCGCCGCCTCCTGCCAGACGATCTCGAAGAAGCCGCCGATCCAGCTCTCGATCAGGCCAAGCGCGATCGCGGCGACCACGGCGCCCGGGATGTTGCCCAGCCCGCCGATGATCACCAGGGCGAAGGCCTTGAAGATCAGGAACTGGCCCATATAGGGCGTGACGAGCTGAATGGGTGCGAGCGCGGCACCGGCCAGCCCGCAGAGGCCGGCAGCGAGCACGACAGCGTTGCGGGCCACGACCCTGGGGCGGATGCCGACCATCAGGGCGGCTTCGCGATTCTGTGCGATGGCGCGCATGGCGCGGCCGAACTGGGTGAAGCGCAGCACGGCGTAGAGGCCGCCGAACGACGCCAGCGCCATCGCAGCCCCCAGCGCACGCGTCCAGGTGATGCGGATCGAGCCGATCTCGACGCCGTCGAAGCCGTACTGCGTGTCGACCATGCGCGGCGTCGCGGTAAACAGGTACTGCATGACGTGGATCAGGATGATCGACAGGCCGAGCGTGATCAGGATGCTGCGCTCGAATTCGTCCGGCTTCAGCCGCGCCAGCAGGACCTCGTAGATCACCAGACCGGCCAGCATGGTCGCAAAGATCGCCGCGGCGAGTGCTGGCCAGTAGAGCAGGCCGAGCACCGGCAGCGCGAAGGTCATGGCGAACGCGCCCAGCATGAGCAGCTCGCCGTGGGCGAAGTTGATGATCTCCATCACGCCGAAGATCAGCGACAGGCCGACAGCGATCAGGGCGTAGAGCAGGCCGAGCGCGATGCCGTTCAGCGTCAGCTGCAGCAGGTAGACCGCGTCGATGGTCATTGTGTCTGCCGCAAAGCAATTACCGGACCAGTGGAGTGCACGACGAATCGAGAATCGAACTTCATATTCGTTGACAGATAATCAAGCTTCTTGCCAACGTTCAACCATCGAAACAATGTACCGATATTCGGCACAACTGGTTGGGGGTTCGATGAAAGCCAAAATTCTTCTGGCGGGCGCACTGGTAGGTACCTGGGCGGCCGTGCTCGGAGCGGCGCCGGCGACGGCGCAGCCGATCGTGATCGGCGTGTCGACAGCGCAGACCGGACCGGCGGCGACCGCCGCCGAATGGGAGCTGTGGGGCGTCAATCTCGCGGTCGAGGAGATTAACGCGGCGGGCGGCGTGCTCGGTCGCAAGCTGGAAATCCTCGTGATGGACAACAAGTGCAACCCGTCCGAGGCAGTCAACGTCGCCAACAAGCTCGTCGAGGCGAAAGTCGTGGCGATCGAGGGCTCGCATTGCAGCTCCGCGCATCTCGCCAGCATGAAGATCATTGCCGACGCCAAGATCCCGATGATCACCGGCATCGCGTCGAACCCGCAGATCACCGCGCTGTCCGGTCCCAAGGGCGGCAACGAGTACGCCTTCCGCATATCGGCGTCGGACGCCGGCATGATGGAGGCGCTCGGCATCTATCTCGGCACCAAGAAGCCGTTCAAGACGGTAGCGATCGTGGCCGAGGACAGCGACTTCGGCCGCGGCGGCGCCGACGCCTTCAAGGCGGTTGCGGGCAAGGCTGGCGTCGAGATCGTCTCGACCGACATCCATCCGCAGAATACGCCGGACTTCACCTCGATCCTGACGCGCCTGCAGCAGCGCCGTCCAGACGCGGTGGCGACCTTCCAGCTTGGCGGCGATTCGCTCAACTTCCTGCGCCAGGCCATGCAGCTCGGGGTGCGCATTCCGTTCACCGGCCGAATCGAGCTGGGCGGCCGCAACATGCCGATCATCGAGGCCGGCGGTCTCGAGAAGTCGATCAGTGCCTGGCAGTACAGCGCGCTCGCCGATTCGCCCCAGAACAAGGCGTTCGCCGAGAAGATCAAGGCGAAGTACAACGCCGAGCCCTATCTGCAGACCTGGGCGGGCTACGAATGCATCCGGGTGCTCGCCGAAGCGATCAAGAAGGCCGGTTCGACCGATGGTGAAAAGATCAAGAACGCCCTGAAGGGGATGACCTTCACCAACATCATGGGCAAGACGGTGACGTTCGACGAGAACAACCAGGCCGGCCACTGGGTCGCCCTGCACACCGTCCTGAACCGCAAGGTGACCCTGGCCGACATCGTCGAGGTCAAGTAGGCCGGGACGGTGCCAGTAGCGCCGCGCAAGCCCCGCGACGCCAAGGCATCGCCGGGCTCGCAATCGCTCGAACGCGGCCTCGACGTCCTCGAGATCGTCGAGGCCGCGCCGACCGACATCGGCGTGCGCGAGATTGCGCGCCGGCTCGATCTCAGCCCGACCATCGTGCAGCGCCTGGTGAGTTCTCTTGCCAGGCGCGGCTATGTCGAAAAGAACTACGAGACCGCACGCTACAGGCTGGGCTTCCGCGCCCATGCCCTCGGCGCCAATTCCGAGCAGGGCTCCGACTACATCGTCGCGGCGCGCCGTGAGCTCGAAAGGCTGGCGCGCGAGCACCGTCTCAACGGCTTCATCTCGGTGTTGCACGGCGGGCGTGCCGTCTATCTGCTGGCGGTGCAGGCCGACGGGCCAGTGGCGATCAAGGTGGCGCCGGGCAGCGAAATGCCGCTGCACAGCACCAGCGCCGGCAAGGTGCTGCTGGCGTCAGTGAGCGACGCCGAGGCCCGCAAGCTTCTTGGGCACGGCAAGCTGCCCGCGATCACGCCGCACACTGTGACGGACCCGGTCGCGCTGGTCACTTCGCTCACCCGCGTGCGGCGTCAGGGCTATGCGACGGTGAACGAAGAGAATATCCGTGGCGTGCTCTCGGTCGCCGCGCCGATCCACGACGGCACCGGCCGCGTGATCGCCGCGCTCAGTGTTGCCTTCCCGAAATATCTCGATGCAGGACTCACGCTCCAGAGCGCGACACCCCTGGTCATGGCGGCGGCGCAGCGCGCCTCGCGAGCCTTCGGCAGCAAAGCCGCCTAGAGAATGGAATAGGGGCTAGCGCACCCGCGCGACAGTGCGCGGCTTGGGCAGCACCCGGCGCTTTTCGCTCTCGGTCAGCGATCCCGTCCAGCGTTCGGCGACTTCCAGCTTGATCGGCGTCAGTTCCCTGGCCGCGTGCGCGGCCGCATGACGTTCGGTGTCGGCGTCGCCGTAGAGCGTGGTGCGGATGCGGCTGATGCGTCCCAGCTCGGCGATCAGCGCTTCCATGCGGTCCGGCGGCAATTCCTCGCCATGCTCGGCACCCGCGGCGCGAGTGATCGACTCGTTCATCAGGGTGCCGCCGAGGTCGTTGGCGCCGGCATTGAGGCAATACTTGGCGCCCTCGACACCCATCTTCACCCACGAGGTCTGGATATTCTTGATGTGCGGGTTGAGGGCCAGCCGGCCGATCGAATGCATCAGCACGGATTCGCGGAAGGTTGGGCCCATGCGCGCCTGGCCCTTCAGCGCAATCGGTGCCTCGCCGGCGACGAAGGGCAGCGGCACCAGCTCGGTGAATCCGCCGGTTTCCTTCTGCAGGTCGCGCAGACGGATCAGGTGACGCGCCCAGTGCACCGGCCGGTCGACATGGCCGAACATAATGGTCGCGGTCGAGCGCAGCCCGACCTTGTGGGCCGCGCGCATGATCTCGAGCCACTGGTCGGTCGACACCTTGTCGGGACAGAGGATGTCGCGCACTTCGTCGTCGAGCACTTCGGCAGCGGTGCCGGGCAGGGAGCCGAGGCCTGCGTCACGCAACTGGGTCAGGTACTCGGTCAGCGACAGGCCGAGCGTCGTGGCGCCGTGCCAGACTTCGAGCGGCGAGAAGGCGTGCACATGCATGCCGGGGATCGCCTCGCGAACGGCGCGGCAGACGTCGAGGTAATGCTGACCGGTATACTCGGGATGGATGCCGCCCTGCATGCAGACTTCGGTGGCGCCGCGCTCCCAGGCTTCGGTCGCGCGCCGCACGATTTCCTGCGTCGTGAGATCGTAGGGCGAGCCGCGCAGGTTCGCTGCCAGCTTGCCCTTGGAGAAGGCGCAGAAGCCGCAGCGGAAGTAGCAGATGTTCGTGTAGTTGATGTTGCGTACGACAGCGTAGGAGATCGTGTCGCCCACGACCTGCCGGCGCAGTGCGTCGGCCGCCCGCGTCACGGCGGCGAAGTCACCGCCGCGTGCTTCGAACAGGCGCACGATATCGCCTTCACTGAGGTCATCGCCGCGCACGGCCCGATCGATGATCGGCGCCAAGCTGGCAGAGGGGCGCACCGACGGCGCGGCCAGGGTCGCGACGTCTTCTGCCGGCATGGCCATCACCAGGCCAGGTCGCCAGTCGTTGTCGCGGCGCAGGCCGCTTGCATTGCTGTTCGCCAGCACGCGTGGACGAAGCGCCGGATCGATCCAGTCCTTGTCGAAGACGTAACGCGGATAAACCGCCAGCCGCTCGGTCAGGACCTTGCCGTATTTCAGGCTCTCGGCGGCCAGCGCCTCGAGTTGCGGCCAGGGCCGCTCGGGATTGACGTGATCGGGTGTGACCGGCGAGACGCCACCCCAATCGTCGATGCCGGCCTCGATCAGCTTTCCGTAGCCCGGCTCCTGCAGGTTGGGCGGGGCCTGCACCGACAGGGTGTCGCCAAACATCAGGCGGGCGGCCGCGATGGTCCAGAGAAGTTCATCGAAGGACGGCTCGGGCGCGCTGGCCATGCGAGTGTCGGGCTTGGCCTTGAAATTCTGGATGATGATTTCCTGCAGATGCCCGTGGGCATGATGCAAGTCACGCAGCGCAGCCAGCGCGTCCAACCGCTCCTCGCGTGTCTCGCCGATGCCGATCAGGATGCCGGACGTGAAGGGCACGCGGGCTTCGCCGGCCGCCTTCAGGGTCGCAATCCTGAGCGCCGGAACCTTGTCGGGCGCGCCGAAATGCGCGCCGCCGCGTTCGCCGAGCCGCTCGGCGGTGCTCTCGAGCATGATGCCCATCGAGATCGATGATTTGCGCAACTTCGCGAGGTCAGCGGCTTCCATCAGGCCGGGATTGAAGTGTGGCAGCAGTCCGGTCTCTTTCAGTACCAGCGCACCCATGGCGGCGAGATAGTCGAGCGTGGTGGCATAGCCCATGGCCTGCAATTCTTCGGCGGCCGGCTTCCATTTCAGTTCGGGCTTGTCGCCCAAGGTGAACAGAGCCTCGATGCAGCCCGCCTTCTGGCCGGCGCGGGCGATCTCCAGCACCTGCTCGGGCGATAGGTAGGCGCGCTCGCCCTTCTTCGGCGGATGGACAAAGGTGCAGTAGCCGCAATTGTCGCGGCACAGGTGAGTCAACGGAATGAAGACCTTCTTGGAGAATGTGATCCTGTCGCCGAACGCGGCGTCGCGGACGCTCGCTGCCTCGCGCATCAGCGAGGCAAGGTCGCGCGACAGGAGCGAGTTGAACTCAGGCGACATGGCGGAACCTGCCGTACGCGGGATGATCGGAAGCGAGATTGGCGAGATCGGCTGGCGTGTCGATGTCCTGAGCCAGGCCGGGGCGGCGCAGGATCACCGGCTCGACGCCGGCGGCGCGCGCCTGTTCGGCATGGCTCTGTGCGCTGCGATGTTCGCGCGAAAAGGAGAACTTCAGGCGTGTCGGCGGCCGCAGCAGCAGAGCGTTGGTGCCGCCGTCTTTTGCTTCGCCGATCACGACCGGGCTCTGCCGGCCGGCTTCGATCAGGGCGGCGACGTCGGCGGCGGCGAGATAGGGCAGGTCGGCCATCACCAGAAGAAGATCGGTCGCGCCCTCGCTCTCCGCAAGTCGCGCGGCCTCGGCCACGTCGGCGTTGAGGTCATGGTCGCCATTCGCCACACGAACGGGTGAAACCCCTGCTTCGCGCAGGGTCTGCAGCACATGGTCGGCCATCTGGCGGGCAAGCGCTCCACGTCGCGCCGGATCGAGCACGCCCGAGAGGCGGCCTTTGGCGAGTTCCATGGATTTGAGCGGAACGACGGCAGTGAGCATACGACTAGGAGTGTACGCCCAACTCGTCCATGAATTCGAGGGTCGTGGCGGCCAACCGCTTCTTGTCGCTGTCATCGCGCATCATTGTGTCCGCCACGCGAACCCGCATGCCCAGGGCCTCTATTTGCGGCATCAGGCCCGCGTCCTGGGAATCCAGAACGAAGCCGTCGATCAGGCCCTGGTAGAAACGGGCGACGCCGAGGGCGGATACGTCGTGGCCCAGTTCGGCCAGCATTTTCGCTGCCGGCCCCTTGATGGCCTGGCCGCCGACGATCGGAGTCACGGCCACGCGCGGGCAGCGTGCGGCCTTCAGCGAGCTGCGCACTCCGGGGAGATTGAGGATCGGCGCCACGCTGACGAAGGGATTCGACGGGCAGACGATCACGCCGCGGGCGGCGCCCAGGTGCGCGAGGACCGGATGGGGTTTGGCCTGCTCGATGCCGGCAAACCGCACGGAGCGCACGACCGGTGCGCAGCGTAGTCGGACGAACCAGTCTTGGAAGGCGAGCTCGCCGCTGTCGGTCTTGACCATCGTCCGTACCGGCTGGTCCGACATTGGCACGATGGCGGTTGCAGTGCCGAGGCGCCGGGCGAGGTCGGCCATGATCGACGACAGCTTCTCGCCCGCCTTCAGGCGGCGCGTTCGTTCGAGGTGCTTGGCGATGTCCTTGTCGCCTAGGCGAAACCAGGTCTCACCGCCCACCTTGGCCATGGCGTCGAGCACGTTCCAGGTCTCGTCCTTGAGACCCCAGCCCGTTTCCGGGTTGGCGATGCCGGCCAGGGTGTAGGTCACGGTGTCGAGGTCGGGACATATATAAAGTCCCCAATGCTCGAAATCGTCGGCGGTATTGACCGCGACAGTGAGCTGGTCGGCGGGCAGGGTGCGGGCGAGGCCCAGCGCGAGTTTGGCCCCGCCGACGCCGCCCGCGAGCGCGATGATCTGCCGATCGGTCATGCCGGACCTTAACCCTTGTTGCGGACTCTCTGCAAAACGCTCTAGGGTCGCTTCAAATTGTATCGGGAGGAACCAATGAAGCTCTTTGCCGCGATGGGCATGGCGTTGTGTGCAGTCGGTCTGGCGGCGCCCGCGTTCGCCCAGGCCAAGCTCTGTGACGCGCCCAAGCAGATGGAAGGCTTCAAGACCTGCGCGAACATCGACAAGGCGAAGGCCGAGGGAGCGTTCACGCTGTACTCGACCGACCCCGAGGCGGGCCAGGTCAAGCTGCTCGCCGCTTTCAACAAGGTGTTCCCCGAGATCAAGACCAGTTACGTGCGCCTTCAGGCCGGCGCGCTCTACGCCAAGGTGCTGTCGGAGCGACAGGCCAAGTCCTACCTGGTCGACGTCATTCAGATCTCCGACATGGGCATGATCCTGGATTTCCAGCGCAAGGGCGGTTTCCGCCAGTACATCTCGCCCGAGATGCAGTTCTTCCCGGCGGAGGCCAAGAGCAAGCCTGAGGGCTTCTGGACCTGGGGCTCGGTGATCATGGCGGGCATCGCCTATAACCCGAACAACGTGCCGGCCGCCGATGCGCCCAAGAAGTGGGAAGACCTGCTCGATCCGAAGTGGAAGGACGCGATCAACGTCAAGGTGTCCAACTCGGGCCTGCAGCACGGCGTCTGGTACATGCTGATGCCGATCCTCGGCATGGATTACTTCAAGAAGTTCGGCGAGCAGAAGCCGCGGGCCTTCGACTCCTACGTCCAGCAGTACGGGCGGCTGGTCGACGGGCAGGACAAGATCATCATGGGTGCGCAGTACTCGGGTTACATCGAGTTCAAGGCCAAGGGCGCGCCGCTCGCCTTCGTGTTCCCCGACACCGGCGTGCCGGCGGTGCCCGAGACCTATGGCATCGTCGATCAGGCGCCGCATCCCAACGCCGCGGAGCTGTTCATGGACTGGTTCCTCTCGCCGGTCGGACAGAAGGCGCTCGCCGAAGCGTTGCTGCTGCACTCGCCGCGCAAGGACGTGCCGCCGCCGGGCGGTGCCGACACCGTGCCGCTAGACAAGATGAAGCTCCTCTCGCCGGCCGACTGGGAGGCATTCGAGAAGGACCGTCCGTCCTTTGCCAAGGAGTGGAATCGCATCGTCGGCGCCGGACGCTAGCCGTTGGCTGAAGGGCTGACGGGCGTTCTGCGCCCGCGCATCAATGGGCAGGTCCTGACGACGCTGGCGGTCCTCGCGATCGTGGCGTTTCTGGTCCTGCTGCCGATGGTCTTCCTGGTCGAGGAGTCGCTGAACGTCGGCGATCCGATGGCGTTTCCGCCGGTCGAATTCGGCATCGCCAACTACATCTCGATCTTCAGCGAGGACTTCAAGACAGTGTGGAACACGCTGGTCATCGCGGTCATGGCGACCGTGATGGCGATCGTGATCGGCTTCACGCTGGCGTGGATCCTGACCCGTACCAATGTGCCCGGGCGCGACAAGCTCGAGCGGCTGATGGAGCTGCCGTACTACATGACGCCGCTGGTCGGTGCGCTCGCCTGGGCGGTGATCGCGGGCCCCAAGAGCGGCTTCATCAATCAGATCTGGAAGGCGATGGGCGGCACCAACGACATCGCCGACATCTACACCCATTTCGGCATCGCCTGGGTGATGGCGCTGTTCGAGGGCACTGTGGCCTTCGTTATGATCTCGGCATCGATGAAGTCGATGGACCCCGCACTCGAGGAATCGGCGCGGGTCATGGGCGCGTCGAAGCTGCGGACCACGTTGACCGTGACCCTGCCGCTGGTCATGCCGGGCGTTCTCGGCGCCATGCTGTTCGTCTTTGCCGAGATGCTGGGCTCGTTCGCCGCCGCCCTCGTGCTCGGCATTCCCGGCCGCATCTACGTCATCACCACGGCAATCTGGGATTCGACGCTCGCCTATCCACCGGATTACGGCCGCGCCTCCGCGATGGGACTGTCACTGTTCATCGTGATGTTCGGCATGTTGACCTTCTATCGCCGGGTCATCAATCGCGGCAGCTTCGCTACCATCACCGGCAAGGCTTTCCGGCCGCGGCCGATGGAGATGGGACGGCTCGCCTGGGTGCTGTTCAGCATCTGCGCGCTCTATGTTGCATTGGCCGTCGTCTTTCCGATCGCTGCACTACTCATGACGTCGCTGCAGCGGTTCGCCACCGTGATCCTCAGCCAGGCGCAATGGACTTTCGTCAACTACCAGACGGCCCTGTCGCTCGGCCCGGTGCGCACCGCGCTGTTCAACAGCATCATGCTGGGCCTCGGCGTCGCCACGATAGGCGTCGTGATCATGGCTTTGCTGGTCTGGATCATCTATCGCTCGCAGCTCAGGGGTCGCGGCGCCATCGAATATCTCGTGATGTTTCCGCAGGCGGTGCCTCGCCTGGTGTTCGGTCTGGCGCTGCTGTGGGCGTGGCTCAACATCCCGATCGGCATCTACGGCACGCTGTGGCTGCTGGCGCTGGCCTACTTTACCGTGATGCTGCCGCTCGGCGTACGCACCCTCGCGGGCGTGGTGCTGCAGATCGACAAGAGCCTCGAGGAGTGCGCGCGCGTCTGCGGTGCTTCGTGGGTATACCAGATGCGCACCGTCACTCTGCCACTGCTGAAGCCCGGCATCCTGGCGGCGTGGCTGCTGATCTTCATGGCCTGCGTGCGCGAATTGGGCGCTTCGGCCTTCCTGATGGGGCCCAACGCCAAGGTGATCGCGCCGTCGATCGTCAGTGCCTTCGCCACCTCCGGCACCGAACTCACCGCGGCGATGGCGCTGATCCAGACCTTCACGGTGATCCTTGCACTGATCATCCTGTTCCGCGTGGCCCGCGGCATGACCAAGGAGCTGCAGTGAGCGCGAGTCCGACAAACAACGTGCGCATCGACGTGAAGGACCTCGTGGTCCGCTACGGCGATCAGACGGCGGTGAATGGGGTTTCCTTCACCGTCGGTCGTGGCGAGCACGTGACGCTGCTCGGGCCGTCGGGCTGCGGCAAGACCACGACGCTCCGCGCCATTGCAGGACTGGAGCAGCCAACCGGCGGCTCGATCCATATCGACGGCCAGGCGATGTACGACGCCTCAGCGCGCCGCAACGTGCCGACCGAGCAGCGCGGCGTGTCGATGGTGTTCCAGTCCTATGCCGTGTGGCCGCACATGACAGTGTTCGACAACGTGGCCTATGGCCTGCGCGTGCGAAAGCAGAGCCATGACGAAATCAAGGCCAATGTCGAGCGGGCGCTCGACCTCGTGCAGATGCGCCATCTCGCCGATCGAGGCGCTTCAAAGCTGTCGGGCGGCCAGCAGCAGCGCGTCGCGCTGGCGCGCGCCATCGCCTTCTCGCCGACCGTGGTGCTGTTCGACGAGCCGCTCAGCAACCTCGACGCCAAGCTTCGGGCGGAAATGCGGGTCGAGCTGCGCGAACTTCAGCGGCGGCTTGACATCACCTCGGTCTACGTCACGCACGACCAGGAGGAGGCGCTCGCCATCTCCGACAGGGTGATCGTGATGAACGTGGGCGTGATCGAGCAGATCGGCACGCCCGAGGCGATCTACAACCGGCCGACCAGCCGCTTCGTCGCGGACTTCGTGGGCTCGGCCAACTTGATCAAGGGGCGGGTCGCAGGGCCT
>CAYZQZ010000109.1:0-10344 GCA_964480235.1 uncultured Reyranella sp.
AGCTGGCGCGGCTCGAACGTGCGATCGCGCAATTCATGCTCGACCTGCATACATCGGAAGAGGGTGGCTACACCGAGGTCAATCCGCCCCTGCTGGTGCGGGACAAGGCGGCCTATGGCGTCGGCCAGCTGCCGCGCTTTGCCGAGGACATGTTCCATACCGACAACGGCTTCTGGCTGATTCCGACCGCCGAGCTGCCGCTCACCAACCTCGCGGCCGAGCTGGTGCTGGAGGAGAAGGTGCTGCCCCTGCGCTACACGGCGTGGACGCCGTGCTTCCGTTCCGAGGCGGGCGCCGCGGGCAAGGACACGCGCGGAATGATCCGGCAGCGTCAGTTCCCCAAGGTTGAGCTGGTGTCGATCACCACGCCCGAGCAGTCGGACGAGGAGCACAAGCGGATGACCGGTCGCGCCGAGGAAGTGCTGAGGCGGCTCGGTTTGCCGTTCCGCACCATCGTTCTGTGCGGCGGCGACATGGGACCGGCCTCGCGCAAGACTTTCGACATCGAAGTCTGGCTGCCCGGCCAGCAGGCCTACCGCGAGATTTCGAGCTGCTCCAACTGCGGCGAGTACCAGGCCCGCCGCATGAACGCGCGCTTCCGACCCAAGGAGGGCAAGGGGACGCGCTTCGTGCACACGCTCAACGGCTCGGGCCTCGCCGTCGGCCGTACCCTGGTCGCCGTTCTGGAGAACTACCAGAACGAGGACGGCTCGGTGACGGTGCCGGAGGCGCTGCGGCCCTACATGGGCGGGCTCGAGACAATTCCCGGCCCCTCCAAGTGACGGGGGCGAAGTGACGCCGGAGAAGATCGCCAAGGCCCGCATCCTCGTCACAAACGACGACGGCATCCACGCGCCGGGGCTGGAGGCGATGATCGAGATCGCCGAACAGCTCTCCAGCGATGTCTGGGTGGTGGCTCCGGAATTCAACCAGAGCGGCGCCGGTCATTCGCTGTCGATCAGCCGGCCGCTGCGCTCGCGCCAGGTGAGCGAGGCCAAATTCGCCCTCGAGGGCACGCCGACCGACTGCGTGCTGTTCGCGGTAAAGCACCTGCTCAAGGCTCGCAAGCCGGACATCGTGCTGTCCGGCGTCAACCGAGGCACCAACATTGCAGACGACGTGACCTATTCGGGCACCATCGCCGGTGCAATGGAAGGCTGCCTGCTCGGCTTGCGGTCGATTGCCTTCAGCCAGGCCTACACCCATCCGCATCCGGTGAAATGGGCGACGGCCACGGCCTTCGGCGCCGACGTGGCGCGTCGCGTGCTCGCTACCGACATTCCCAACAACGTCTTCGTGAACGTCAACTTCCCGGACGTGGTCGCCGCATCGGTGAAGGGCATCAAGGTGACGCGCCAGGGCGTGCGCGCCTTCGGCAGCTCGATCGTCGAGCGCATCGACCCGCGCGGCGGCGCCTACTACTGGAATTCCTACGTTCCGGGCGAGCATATGGACGACGAGGATGGCGATGTCTCGGCGATTCGCGCCGGCTATGTTTCCGTGACGCCGCTCCATCTCGACCTCACCCACGAGGCGACGCGGCGCAAGCTCGCCCACCAATTCGAGAAGGCGTAGGGCAGGAGCGGGCGCGATGAACGTCCCCGCCATGCAACGTCTGCTCGCGGAGCTCCGCCAGTCCGGCATATCGGACGAGAACGTGCTGGCCGCGATTGGCGCCGTCGACCGCGAGCGTTTCGTCTCTGCACCCTTTGCCGAGCGCGCCTGGGAGAACACCGCACTCCCGATTTCGTTCGGCCAGACCATCAGCCAGCCGCTCGTGGTGGCCGCCATGACCGAGGCGCTGCGCGTCGGCCCGCGCATGAAGGTGCTCGAGATCGGCACCGGCTCGGGCTACCAGGCGGCGATCCTCGCCAAGCTGGCGCGCCGGGTCTACACGATCGAGCGTTTCAAGCCGCTGTCGAAGGAGGCCGAGAAACTGCTGATCGATCTCGGCATCTACAACGTGGTGTTCGACGTCAGCGACGGCAGCAAGGGTTGGGCGGGACAGGCACCGTTCGATCGCATCATCGTCACCGCCGCCGCCGAGGAGCGGCCACAGGCCCTGATCGACCAGCTTGCGGTGGGCGGTATCCTGATCGTGCCGGTCGGGCGCGACCCCACCTCCCAGGTGGTCGAGCGCATCGTGAAGACGGACAGCGGTCTGCAGCGCGATACCCTGATGCCGGTGCGCTTCGTGCCCCTGGTCACCGGCGCGCTGCCGGTGCTGGGGCAGGGATAGGAACTCAGGCGCCGTAATCCGACGATGGGCGGTCGGGTCGCAGTAGGCGCAGGACGAGGTGATCGAGCGAGACCGGCCCGGGGCCCGCGATGCCGAGCCAGGCGAACATCACGAAGTACGAGACCTCCTCGAAGCCCAGCAGGGTCTCCAGCGAGTCGACGTCAGCCCATTTCGCCGACACGACCGCCACTACCATGATCACCATCATCGGCACGGCGACGAAGCGGGTCAGCAGGCCGACCAGCAGCAACAGGCCGCCTACGAATTCCATGCCGGAGACGAACGGCGTGAGAATCTCGGGAGCGGGAATGCCCCAGCTCCGGAAGTTCTCGATCATGCGCGGCAGGATCTGCAGCTTGGTCCAGCCCGACCACAAAAACACCCAGCCGACGACGATGCGCACGGCGAGCGGTCCGGCCCAGGTAAACCAGCCGGCAATTGTGCGTGACCAGTCGTAGAAGATCGTGACGAAGAGATTCATGTGCCGCCCGTTCAGGCAAAGAAAGGGCGGGCGTCCGCGAGAGGTCCCGGGACGCCCGCCGTGCGCCGGTGGCGCGTTACATCGCCTTGCCGCCCTTGGCCGAGCATTCCTGGGCGTTCGAGGTCTCGGTGAAGCCCTGACCCTTGCAGGCGTTCTGACCCTTGCAGGCGTTGCTGGCGCCCTTGCAGGCGCTCTGGCCCTTGCAGGCGTTGGTTCCGGTGCACTTCACGCCCGCGGCGCTGGCCGACGTGGCGACGAAGGTGCTGGCGGCGAAGATCGCGGCTGCAGTCGTGATAAGCGTGCGCTTGTTCATGAACAGTCTCCCATTGTCAGCGGGCAAGACGCCCGTATCTGGGTGTTCGGCTCCTCGGCCGGCGGCGTTACGTCGCCGGCAAAATAAATTTGCCGCGGAAGCGGAGGTTACGATTCGCCATTTCGGCCTGTAATGTTCGGACCCTTGCGCACGAATACGTGAAAGAGTCGCTGCCTTGGCCGATCCGGACGATCTTGCCGCCTTGATGCGGTCGGCACGGCAGGGGGACGACGAGGCCTATCGTCGCCTCCTGGTCCGTGTGAGCCTGTGGCTCAGGGCAGTGATTCGGCGAGGCCTGGCGGCTGCGGGTCGCGGCCCGGCCGAGAGTGAAGACATTGTGCAGGAGACGTTGCTCGCAATGCATCTCAAGCGGGACACCTGGGACGAGGCACGGCCGATCGAGCCGTGGCTGCGGGCGATCGCGCGGCACAAGCTTACCGACCATCTGCGCCGCCGCGGGTTTCGTGACCATGTCGATATCGATGATCTGTCCGACACGTTGGAGCTTTCGGTCGAGACCGGGACCATGGACGGCGTCGATGCCAGGCGTCTGCTCGACAGCCTGCCCGAGCGCCAGCGTGCCATCGTTAGCGAGATTTCCCTGGAGGGTCGCAGCGCCGCCGATGTGGCGGCCCGTCTCGGGATGAGCGAAGGTGCGGTCAGGGTCGCCTTGCACCGGGCCCTTAAGTCCCTGGCTGCCCTCTATCGGCGGGATCGCTCATGAAGACCGAGCAACTCCTCGAGGCGCTCGTCGCCGACCAGACGTCCCGCCGCCAGCCGATCGCGCGGTCCCTGGTACGTGCGCTGGCCCTTGGCATGGGCCTGTCGCTGCTGTTTTTCCTGGTCGAGCTCGGCGTTCGCGCCGACATCGCCGCGGCGCTGGAGACTTGGCGGTTCGACCTCAAGGTCGTGACGGTCCTATTGGCCCTGGTTCTGGCGATCGGTGTCTGCCTCGACTGTCTGCGGCCCGATGCGCCTCCTCATCCGCTGCGCCGCCTGCTGCTGCTGTTGGCCGTCGTTCTGACGGCCATTGCCGTTGAACTGGTGGTGGTTCCCCTGTCGGGTTGGAAGGGACGCCTGGTCGGGACGAACTCGCTGATCTGCCTGTCGATGGTGCCGGTCCTGTCGCTCGCCCCGCTGGCCGCCATTCTTGCCGTCTTGAGGCGCGGCGCGCCGGCTTCGCCGACCCTGGCTGGCGCGGCGGCAGGCTTGCTGGCGGCGGCCTGCGGCGCCGCCCTCTATGCCTTCCATTGCTTCGACGATTCGCCCCTGTTCGTGGCGACCTGGTACGGTCTGGCGGCCGTTCCTGTGGTCGCGATCGGTGCCATTGCCGGCAATCGCCTGCTGCGCTGGTAGATTCGCGGCGCCGGCGTGTGCTGGAAGAAAGACGGTTGCGTCGTATTCCCGCCCGATTCACGATGCAGTAAAATAGGTCCATGAAAAGAGCCCTTCGCTTCCCCCCGCGATGGGCCGGCCGCAGCTGCACGCTGGTAATAATGGCGGTTCTGTCGGTCGCGCTCGGCGCTTGCGAGAACATGATGTATGGCGCCCGCCAGGGCACCATCGAGTATCCCGGCTCCGGCGCGGGACCGAATGCAGCGGCCGTCTATGTCGTAAAGGACAAGGACACGGTCGAGAACCTCGCCCAGCGCTACGGCGTCAGCCAGCAGGTCATCATCGACCGCAATAAGCTCGCCGCACCCTATGCATTGCGGCCCGGGCAGAACCTGCTGATCCCCGGCGCGAAGTACGTGGCGCCGCAGGATGAACCGCCGACCACGGCAGCTGCACCGAATGCCGGGGGCAATCAGGTCAAGCGCGAGGATCTCGCGCCACCGCCCGGCGACAAGGCGACGCCGGCCTCGGGCCAGCCGACACCGCTCAGCCCGCCGGCCAAGGAGGTGACGGTCGCCGCCACGCCGCCGCGCTTCGAATGGCCGGTCAACGGCAAGGTGGTGTCGAGCTACGGCACTTCCGGCGGCCAGAAGAACGACGGCATCGACATCGCCGCGGCCAAGGGCACGCCGGTGAAGGCGGCCGACGGCGGCACCGTGGTCTATGCCGGCAACGAAGTGAAGGGCATGGGCAACCTGCTGTTGGTCAGCCACAACGGCGGCTACATAACGGCCTACGGCAACAACGAGACGCTGCTGGTCAAGAAGGGCGACACGGTGCGCAAGGGCCAGGAGATCGCCAAGGTAGGTAGTTCGAGCGGCACAGGCGAGCCGCGCCTGCACTTCGAAGTCCGCCGCGCCAACAAGACGATCGACCCGGCCACGGTGCTGCCCGCGCAGTGACGGGCGAAGCCGGTCAAACGATCTTTCCGTCGAGCTTGTACTGCCCCTTGCGGTCCTCGATCTCGAGTACCCAGACGTCGGGGTCGTACTTCACCTGGCGCTCGATATAGGCGTCGGCCTCGGCTTCGGTAACGGGTTTGGGCCCGGTGCCGCGGCTCCAGGCCTGCTCGCCGTCGAGCGACGTCGCCTGGGCATAGACGGTTACGCCCTGCTCGAAGCGGTTGACCTTGACCAGCACGGTGCCGGACTCGTCGTTGCCGTGGCGCACGATGGTCGCGGGTATGAAGGCGCGGTCGCAGATGCGCACCTGCGCGCTCACCCAGATCCCGGTCGTCAGGCCCATTACCATGGCGCAGTCTATGCCAGCGCGTCGTCCAGCCCGTCAAACACCGCACGGGCGCCGCGCCAGCGGTAGCGAACAAGCGCGAAGGGCAGCGAATCGAGTGCTGCCCCGTCACCCTCGGCGAGCGTCGCCGGTGCGATCAGGATCGGCCGCACGTCGCGGCCGCCGCGCGCCGACGCGAGCGACAGAGATCCCACCGCCATCCTGAGTTCCTCCGGCTCGCCGTCGGCGACCAGCGCGAACAGCGGTTGCGGGCCGTCGGGCTGGAGCGAGAACAGATCGGCCGGCCCGCCGAACAGGCCGCGCTTGGCGAGTTCTTCGTGCAGGGCGACGTTCACCAGACGGCGGTCGCAGGCGGCGGCGGCGGAATCGCCGGTCGACGGTTCGAGGCAGAGACCGGTGCGCTCGGCCGGACTTGCGCCCGCCTTGAAGCGGCGCACCGCATCCACGAACTGTCCGAGCAGGCGGGTCAGTCGCGGGCTGTCGAGCGGCGCCACGACCAGAACATCGGTCTCCTCGCCGTCGGGCCAGCGCAGGCGCCGCCACACGCCGTCGGCCATGAATTCCCGGAAGGCGGTCTTGCTCTGGCCCGGTCGGGCTCCGCCCATCCGGCCGGTATGGGCGAGAAAGAGGGCGCCTGCCTCGTCGGTCGCGATGATGCCGGCGATCTTCCGGTCGGCGCCCTCCAGCGGCAGGTTGATTTCGCAGGTGATGCTCTCGCGCTTGGCCGGCGCGTCGGGCGCGTGGCCGAGCAACAGGGCATGGCGCGCGGGCTTGGGCTCGAACGCCCACCAGAAGCCGTCGTCGCGTGCCCAGTGGATGGTCGTGCGCAGTTCACCGCCGCGCCATGTCAGGCGCACGCCGCGCGAGGGCACGCCCTTCAGGGTGGCCTGAAGACGCTTGATGGCGCGCTCGATACGCCTCGGTTCCCCCACGGCCCTCAGCATGGATGATCCTACCGCCGCGAGTTATCCTTGCCGATGTGGACAGGTTCGGCCATGAAGCCCGCCCCGAAGGACAAAACGTGGCCGAACCACCCCTCCTGACCCTGAGCGGCATCCGCTTCCATCTCGGCGACCAGACGATCCTGGACGGTGTCGACCTCTCGATCGCGCCGGGCGAACGGCTATCCTTGGTGGGCCGTAATGGGGCCGGGAAGTCGACGCTGCTGCGTATCCTGGCCGGCGCGCCGATCGCCGATGGTGGGGAGCGCTTTGCTCAGCCTGGCGCCGCTGTGGCGGCGCTCACCCAGGAGCCGGATTTCACCGGCCACGAGACCATCGCCCACTACGTCGCGTCGGCGCTGCCCGACTCGCAGGGGCCGACGGACTATCGCGTCGAGGCGCTGTTGACCGAGGTGAAGCTCGACGGCACACGCGCTCCGGCCGAGCTTTCGGGCGGCGAGGCGCGGCGGGCGGCGCTGGCCCGTGTACTGGTGGCCGAGCCGGACGTGATGCTGCTCGACGAACCGACCAACCATCTCGACCTGCCGACCATCGAATGGCTGGAAGAAAAGCTCTCGGCTTGGCGCGGCGCCTATGTGCTGGTGAGCCATGACCGGCGCTTTCTGTCGACCCTCTCGCGCGCCGTGCTGTGGCTCGATCGCGGCATCGTGCGTCGTCTCGACAAGGGCTACGACGCGTTCGAGGAGTGGTCGGCCGACATCCTGGAGCGTGAGGCGACGGAGCGGCACAAGCTCGACCGGCTGATCGAGCGCGAGACCGAATGGGCGGGCAAGAGCATCCGCGCCCGGCGCACGCGCAACGAAGGGCGCCTGCGGGCGCTGCGCGACTTGCGCAAGCAGCGGCGCGAGCAGATCGGCCCGGTCGGCCGCGCGACCATCGGGGTCGGAGAATCCGAGAAGTCGGGCTCGCTCGCGATCACCGCGCGCAACATTTCCAAGAGCTTCGGCGGGCGCACCATCGTGCGCGATTTTTCCACGCGAATCTTCCGCAAGGATCGCGTCGGCCTGATCGGCCCCAACGGTGCGGGCAAGACCACGCTGCTGCGCATGCTGATCGGCGAACTCGAGCCCGACAGCGGCACGGTGAAGTTGGGCGCCAACCTGGTCACGGTGACGATCGACCAGCGCCGCAGCGCCCTCGATCCCGACAAGACGCCGTGGGAGATCCTCGCCGATCGCAACGACCATGTGCCGGTTCATGGCAAGCCGCGCCATGTCATGACCTACCTGCGGGAGTACTTGTTCCGCGACGAGCAGGCGCGCCAACCGGTGCGCACGCTGTCGGGCGGCGAGCGCAACCGTCTGCTGCTCGCCAAGGCGCTGGCCGCGCCGTCGAACCTGCTGGTACTCGACGAGCCGACCAACGATCTCGACGCCGATACGCTCGATCTGCTGCAGGAGGCGCTGTCGGACTACGACGGTACCGTGCTGCTGGTCAGCCATGATCGCGACTTTCTCGACCGTTTGGTGACCTCGACCATCGCTCTCGAAGGCGACGGCACGGCGATCGAGTACGCGGGCGGCTATAGCGATTACCTGCTGCAGCGCGGCCCGCGCGAGAAGCCGGTCGAGGCGACGCGCCGGGAGAAGGCTGCGCCTTCGCCCGCTGCCGCGTCGCGCGAACGCAACCAGCCGCAGCGTCTCGGCTACAAGCGTGAGCGGGCGCTGGCCGAACTGCCGAAGAGGATCGAGGCGCTGCAGGCCGAGATTGCCCGCCTCAACCAGGACCTGGCCGATGCCACGCTCTACAGCCGCGACGCCAAGGCTTTCGCGGCCAAGAGCGGCCGGCTGGCCGCGGCCCAGGCCGAACTCGATGCCGCCGAGACGGAATGGCTCGAGCTTGAAATGCTGCGCGAGGAATTGAGCGGCTGAGGCCGGTCAGCGCTTCTGGCAAGCCTCGACGAAGGCGAGCAGTTCTTGGTTGAAGCGATCAGGGTCCTCGGCGAATGGGGAATGGCCGCATCCCTCGAACCACGAGACTTGGGCATGAGGCAGGGCGTTCAGTGTCATGTCCACCGAGCGTGGCAGTACCACGTTGTCGTCGCGGCCATGGCTGATGAGGACGGGGACACGCACCTGGCGCAGGGCTTCGACCGTCGGCGCGGCCGGTGTCGACCAGCCTGCGATCGCCCGGCGCACGAAGCCCGGCACCTTCATGTTGTAGGCGACGGCGCGGCGGAACTCGGCCTCCGCCGGCTTGCGGCCGTAGCAGCCATCGATGAAGGCGATCGCCAGTTCGATTTCCTCGGCCAGCGACAGGGTCTCGGGCCACGGCTTGGGCGCCGACGGCCCGCGGCCGCTCGGGTCCTCGACGACTTGCGAGGCTACGAAGTTGATGCCGGCCAGCCGAGAGTCGCCATGCACCATCAGATATTGCCGGGTCACGCGGCCCCCCATCGACCAGCCGGCGATCACCGGTCGCTTCAGCTGTTTGGCCTCGATCACCGCGGCGATGTCGTCGGCCCAGACGCGGCTGCCCTGATAGGACGCAGGATCGGTCGGCTGTTCGGAAGCGCCGTGGCCGCGCTGGTCGTAGGCCACGACACGGCAGATCCGGGCGAGCGCCCGGATCTGCGGCTCGAAGCAGAGATGACACTGCGCGAAGCCGTGGATCAGCAGGACTTCAGGCCCGGTCGGCTTGCCCCATTCGTAAACGGCGAGGCGGGTGCCGTCGGGGGGACGGACGTCGCTCCGCGCCCCGTTCTCCAATCGCTCGTTGGTCACTTCTTCTCGATGTTCCAGAGTACGGTTACAGGCGCTTTCAACCAGCCGACGATGCTGCTGCGCGCCGCGCCCGGTCCGTACCACATGCCGAGCCAGCCATACTGCGCCGTCTCGAGCGCGCGGTTCTGTACCGCCAGCGCCAGCGCCTTGGACTTGGCCGCGTCGGTTTCCTTGGCATAGGCGTCGCGCAGCTTCTCCATTTCCGGATCGTTGGGCCAGCCGAACCACGCCTTGTCGCCACTGGCGACGGTGAAGTTGGCTGCGATCGGATTGAGGATGTCGGCGGCGATGGCATAGGTGTGGAAGGCGCTCCAGCCGCCCTTGTCGGCTGGATCCTTCTTGGCGCGCCGCGATACCACGGTCTGCCAATCCATCGACTGCATGTCGACCTTGAAGCCGCCCTGCTCGAGCAAAGACTTGGTGACCGGCGCCATATTTGTCAGCACCGGCAGGGTGGTCGACTGCATCAGCACCACCGGCGAGCCGTCATAGCCGGCCTCCTTGAGGAGCTGCCTGGATTTCTCGAAGTTGGGTTTGGTCAGCAGATCGCCCTTGATCTCGACGCCGTTGGGCGTGCCGCAGACGAAGGCGGCGGTGCAGACCTTGTAGTATTCCGGCTCGCCGACAGTGGCCTTGAGGTAATCCTCCTGGCGCATGGCGTAGAGCGCGGCCAGGCGGATCTTCGGATTGTCGAACGGCTTGGTCAGATGGTTGAAGCGGATGATGAATTGCTGCCCGAGCGGGTTCCAGTTGACGATCTGCACACTCTTGTCCGCCTTCAGCACCGGGATGAGATCGTGTGGCACGTTCTCGATCATGTCGATTTCGCCGGCGATCAGGGCATTCACCTGCTGGGTCGGATCCGGCATGTCGATGAACTCGACGCGGTCGACGTTGGCGACCTTGCCGCCGGCTAGGCCCGAGGCTGGTTCGGCGCGCGGCTTGTACTTCGGATTCCGAATGTAGACGTGTTTCTCGCCGGG
>CAYZQZ010000110.1:0-10337 GCA_964480235.1 uncultured Reyranella sp.
CTATGCCCGCACGCGCGAGGCGCTGCAGGGCCTGATCAAGGCCGGTCCGCCCGACGCCTGCCACGGCTACAAGCTGCGTTACGTGAACCCGGCGAGCGGCGGCGCGCCGATCGCGACCATGGGCACTTTCATGCAGCTCCTGCCCAAGGGCTTCGCGACGTCACCCTATCGCAGCACCGACGGCACGGTGTTCTCGGTGGTGGAGGGCGAAGGCGAAAGCACGATCGGCGACAAGACCTTCCGCTGGAAGAAGCGCGACCATTTCGTCGTGCCGAGCTGGGCGAAGGTCGTGCACAAGGCCGCGAGCGAGGCCGTGCTGTTCTCCTTCTCCGACCGGCCGGTGCAGGAACGCCTCGATCTGTGGCGAGAGGACCGCGGCGGCAAGTAGCCCCCGAAAATCAGCCCGTCGTCAGGCAACCAGACCGGCGGCCTTCGCCTGATCGCGATAGGTCTTGGAGACCGGCACTTTCAGGCCGTTGCGCAATGCCAGTACCAGCTTCTGGCCATCGCGCTCGACCGATGCGACGGCATTCTTCGCCACCCACCATGACCGGTGAACCTGCTGGCCGCGCGACGACCCCAGTTCGGCGAGCGCATCGCGCAGGCGCATCAGGATCAGATCGCTGCCGACGGCAGTGTGGATGCGCAGATAGTGGTCCTCCATCTCGAGCGCCAGCAGGTCGCGGCCCAGTGCCGGCGGAATGCGGCGGAAGAAGTCGGGTGGACCGGACGATGCGCCGCCGGCCGCGGGCAAGGCGGCGACACGCGCGAGTTCGGCGTCGGCCTGGGCGCGCAGGCGCTGCTCGACGAACAATCCGAGCCCGACGGAGATCACGACCGTCAGGAAGGCGTTGTCAGGGTAGATGGAGGCATAGGCGTGCCAGGGAATTGGCCGGTGAAGCCAGGATTGCACGATGATCACCTCGGCCGTGCTGGGAATCGCGCCCACCAGGCCGACCAGCGCCATACGTACATACACCGGCCAGCGGTCGATCGGCTCGATGCGTCCCAGCCAGGCAGCAAACAGGATGATCTGCAGCCAGCTCAGCAGGCTGATCGACCCGAAGTAAATCAGCCGGTCGCCCAGCCCCATGATGTTGTAGGTGCCGAATGGACCGATCACAGCCATCACCACGCTGATCGCCAGCAGAGGCGGCATGTGCCAGGGGAGTGCCCGGAAGTACGGCGATTCGCGCATCGTGAACGGATGATCCCGGCAGATCGCGAAAAAGGCCAGTCATTCCACGCAGTTGGCGTGGAGGTTCCGCTGGATGGTGGCGATGGTGGCTCCAACGTTCGATCTGCGTTCGACGCGGGAGTTCATCATGCCGTCAATTTTCGACATCGTCGTGCACACGCCGCGCTGGGTGTGGCCGCTGCTGGTTCTGGTGCTGTGGCTCGGCTGGTCAGCGAGCCGGCCGCGCACCGTCCATCCCCTGCGGCTCGCCGCTCTGCCTCTGGTTGGACTGGGTGTGACCATGGCAGGGGCCATGCAATCGGTTGCCCTGCCGGTGACCCTGGCGGGTTGGCTGATCGGCCTGTTGATCAGTCTGCCGATCGGTCGCCTGGTGGGCCGGCGACGCACCGTCAGTTGGCTGCCAGACGGCCGGATCGGGATCGACGGCAGCTGGTTCATGCTGGGATTCGCCGTGTCGATCTTCGCGGTTCGCTATGTGCTGGGGGTGATCTTCGGCATCTGGCCGGCGCTCGCCACCCAGCCGGCCTGGATCGCCGGCGCGGGCGCGGTGGGCGGGTCGATCGCCGGCATTGGCCTCGGTTGGCTGAGCGGATTGCTGCTCAGGGACCGGCGCTGGGTCGGCCGCGTCCTGGTCGCCGGGGCCATGCTGCCGCTGGCCGTGTGTGCGAGCCTTGCCGCGGTGATCGCCTTCGACGAGCCGGCGCCGATCAAGCGGTTGGCAGCGGGCGACAGTCTGCCCGGTGCGGACAAGTGGAGCTGGAAGGCGCTGCCGCCGGTCAGCCGGATCGCGGCGCGCGATGGCGCGCCGCTCACCTATCGCGTCTATGCCGGCCGTCCGGACCTTGCGGTCGTGCTGGTTCACGGCTCGTCCGGTTCCGGCCACTCCATGCATCGACTGGCGATGGAACTGCAGGCCGCAGGAGCAACTGTCTATGCCATCAGTCTGCGCGGTCATGGCGGCAGCGGCGCGGTTGTGGGCGACACCTCGTACAAGGACCAGCTCGACGACGATCTGGTCGATTTCGTGCGCGCCGTCGGACTCGACAAGCCGGGCATTCATCGAAGCCTGATCGGCTTTTCGTCCGGCGGTGGCTTCGTCCTGAGGACCGCGAGCGGACCGAACGCGGCGCTGTTCGACGCCTACCTGCCGATCTCGCCCTACATCGCCTACGATTCGCCGACGTCGCGGCCGGCGGCCGGTGGCTGGGCGAGCGTGGCATTGCCGCGCTTCGTCGCCTTGTCAGTGCTCGATGGCTTCGGCCTGCCGTGGTTCCAGAACCTCGTCGTTGTGCGCTTCGCTACCGATGCAAAGCCGAGCGTGAATCGTACACCCTCCTATTCCTGGCGCTTGCAGGTCGGCATGCACCTGCATCGCAACTGGCGGCAGGAAATCGGCGGCATTTCCCGGCCGACCATTGTCGCGGTCGGCACTGACGACGAGCTGTTCAGGGGCGATCAGTTTGCCGGCCTGTTCGCCGGCCTCAATCCGGCGATCCGCGTATCGGTGCTGCCGGAGCAGGGCCACATGAACATGATCTCCGACGATCGGGCGGTGTCGGAGATCGCTGATCTGTGGCGCAGTCAGCTGCCCTGCACCCTCTAGGTCCTGATTGCGACGATACGTGGTGGCCGCCATTTGGCGGCGCCGACCGATCAAACGCTGCGTTTTTGCGCCGCCACCGAGCCCGCGCACTGATCGACGTTGATCAGCGGCCGCAGCTGCGGGTCGTAGGCTTCGGTATGCTGCGCCTTGCCGGCAGAGACATAGACGAACAGGCTGCAGGCGTCGGACTGGTAGCGCAGCGCCCGCACCGGACCGTCGCGGCGGTCGAGGGCGGGCGGCCCGAACGTCGCCTGCAACTGACGTTCGTCCATGCCCTTGATCGAGCTGATGGGAATGGGCCGACCGGCGTTGGTCGACCGGAAGATGCCGGTTTCGCCACCGCCCAGCGAATAGCTCGGCTCGGAACTGGTCACGCAGCCCGCAAGAAACAGGGCGCTGACGGCGATCGAGGCGGCTTGGAACCAGAGGACCGGTCTCATGGATCAAGTCTAGCGAGCTTGGCGGTGGATTAAAGCCTTAGCGAGGCGGCCTGAGCGACTGCGCCACATGGACCATGGCCGCTGTGCCCAGCACCGGCACGATCAGGTTCAGGATCGGAATCGTCCCCAGGAAGGCGATGGCGATGCCGGTCATCCAGAGGGCACCGCCGTTGGCCCGCCGCCACGCCTTGACCTCGGCCGCGCTCAGCCGCCGCAGGGCGACCTGTTCGTAATACATGCGCCCGGTCAGCCAGCCGTTGATGCCGTAGAACAGAACTGCGCCAAGGCCGGCCACGAACAGGGCCAGGAGGTAAAGCGGCAGCATCACGAGGTTGAGAGCAATCACCGCCAGCAGGAAGACCACGCCAGTCCAGATTCCGGTCCAGATCGGAATGCCGCGGGCCGGGCCGAGATGCGGGTAGTGCGCCGCCTCGACGATGTCGGCGATGCGCTCCATGAAGATCGACACGACGATGCCGAAGCTCGCGGGGAACAGCAGGACAGCCAGCGCCACCACGGTCGCACCGCCCAGCCAACGCACCAGCTCATTGAGCCAGCCCCACTGGAAGGTCGTGAAGGATTGCAGGGCCCACCAGGCGAGCGCGATCAGGACGATCTGCAGCAGCAGCGACAGACCGAGCGACTGCCAGATCACCCCGCGCAGGCGCGGATCGGAAAGCTGCAGGACCGCCAGCTCGAAGGCGCGCAGCATGCCGGTCCTACTGCTGTGGCCCGACGACGCCCGCCGCCTTGAGCTCGGAGATCTCCTTGCTCGAGAAGCCGCGTTCGCCCAACACTTCGTCGGTGTGCTGGCCGCGCTTGGCCGCGGGACCCTTCACACCCTCCTTGGTGCGCGAGAAGCGCGGCGCCGCTGCTGGCTGGGCGAAGCCCGCGACGTCGACATAGGCGTTGCGCGCCTTGGCGTGCGGATGCTGCGAGGCTTCCTTCATGGTGAGCACGGGCGCAAAGCAGATGTCGGTGCCTTCCATGATCTGGCACCACTCGTCGCGCGTCTTTGTCTGGAAGATCTGCTCGAGCCGGCCCTTCAACTGCGCCCAGGCATTACGGTCCATCTGCGCCGGCAGCGACTGGCCCTTCAGGCCGGTCTTCTCGAGCAGCAGCTCGTAGAACTGCGGCTCGATTGAGCCGATCGAGACGTACTTGCCATCCTTGGTCGTGTAGGTGCCGTAGAAGTGCGCGCCGCCGTCGAGCATGTTGGATTCGCGTTCGTCCTTCCAAAGGCCCGCGCCCATCATGCCGTAGATGCCGCCGAGCAGCAGCGCTGCGCCGTCGACCATCGCTGCATCGACGACCTGTCCCTTGCCCGAGCGCTGCGCTTCGAGGAGGCCACACACCATGCCGAAGGCGAGCAGCATGCCGCCGCCGCCGAAATCGCCGACCAGGTTGAGCGGCGGCGTCGGCTTGTCCTTGCCGCCTATCGCGTGCAACGCACCGGTGAGAGCGATGTAGTTGATGTCGTGGCCGGCGGCCTTGGCGAGCGGGCCCTCCTGGCCCCAGCCGGTCATTCGGCCGTAGACCAGCTTGGGATTGCGCTTGAGGCAGACATCGGGACCGAGACCGAGGCGCTCGGCGACACCGGGACGGAACGGCTCGGTCAAGCCGTCGGCCTTTTCGATCAGGCGCATCACGACCTCGACGCCTTCCTTCTTCTGAAGGTCGACCGAAACCGAACGGCGGCTGCGGTTGTGCACGGCGAATTTCGGATCGGCAATGCGATCCATGACGTGGCTCTTGGTGCGATCGATGCGGATCACGTCGGCGCCCATGTCGCCCAGCATCATCGAGCACATCGGGCCGGGGCCGATGCCGGCCAATTCAACGATCGTCAGCCCCGAAAGCGGACCCGCCATGTCTTTCCTCCTGCGAAACTGGAATTCTGCTTTGCGCTCGACCCTATACCCACAAACCCTGTGCCTACAATCCGGAGGCTACAGGCGAGCGGCGAGGAAGGCCTGCACGCGCTGGATCGCATCGGCGCGCGCTGCCGGATCCTCGCCGACCACCGGCACCACGCCGGCCCGCGTCGTATAGTTCGACAATTCGGTGCGCTTGAGGTTGGGCCAGTCGAAGTCGTGATAGGCTCCGGGATAAAGCTGATAGTCGATGGTTGCTCCCCGACTCACCGCACGGTCGACCAGTTCCTTGCAGGGTGCGTCTGGCGTCCACACATCCTTGTCGCCGATCAGCACAAGCAGAGGAATCGCCGGTCGCCAATTGGCTCCCATGCGTTGTTCGCTGCACGAGCCGGGGTAGAAGGCGATGGCGGCCTTGAAGTCCGGTCCGGTGAAATCCGCCGGACGGCCGAGTTTCCTGCCCAGCGCGAACAGCACGGCACCGCCACCGTTCGACCAGCCGATCATGGCGATTCTGTCCCGGGCGATGAACGGCTGCTGCTGCAGCCATGCCAGCGCGCCGTAGGCGTCGGCAGGGCGCCGCAGATAGATCCATTCCTTGAAGCCGGAGCGCGAGCACATCTCGCCCGAGCCGCGCGGCCCGAAACTGTCGACCATCAGCACGGCGTAGCCGGCGGCATTGAGCCGGGCCGCCCAGTCTGTTTCGCGCGACAAGATTTTGTGGCTGATCGTGGAGATCAGCCCGCCGCACCCGTGCAGAAACACCACGGCCGGCACAGCGCCGGGCTTCGACGGACGGAACAGGTAACCGTGGAGTTGCGTGGCCGGTGCCCCATCCCGGGCGTCGAGCGACGCGAAGCCGACCTTGTCCTGCGCCGATCCGTCGCTGCCGCCCGACCACGCAGCGAGAGCGACAATGAGGGCAAACCAGAGGCGCATTGGCGCGATAGTAGCCGTTCCGGATAGGCCGGTCTAAAGTCCGCGCCGCGATTGGGTGGAGGAAGCGGATGATGTTGGGCCGGACTTTGACGGCATTGGCGCTGGGGCTCGGCGTCGCGTTTGGCGCCGCCGCGCAGCAGGCGCCCGCCGCTCCGACGCCGCCGGCCAAGGAGTACAACCAGCACTTCCTGGTGCCGGGCTCGTGGTTCCATGGCGTGCACGGCCTCGCCTTCAACAAGGACGATCAGCTCTTCGCAGGTTCGGTGGTCGGCCAGACCCTCTATCGCGTCCAGGTCGATTCGGGCGAAGTCGATCGCGTCATCGAGCCGCCGATGGGTATGGCCGACGACATTGCCTTCGCCGAAGACGGCACCATGGCCTGGACCGCCTTTCTTATGGGCAAGGTCTATGTCCGGCGCGGCAACAAGACGGTCGAAATCACCGGCATGAGTGGCCCCAATTCGCTGGCCTTCAGCAAGGATGGCCGGCTGTTCATTTCGGAGGTATTCCTCGGCGACGCGCTCTATGAAGCCGACCTCAAGAATTTCGACAAGCCGGATTTCAAGACGATTCCCAAGAGCGACCTGCGCAAGGTCGCGGACAAACTGGGCGGCCTGAACGGCTTCGAGATTCATCGCGACGACGGCTTCCTCTACGGACCGCTCTGGTTCAAGGGTCAGATCGTCAAGATCAACATTGACACCGGCGCGACCGAGGTGATCTCGAGCGGCTACGTCACTCCTGCCGCGGTCAACCTCGATCCGCAGAATCGCGACAACCTCTACATCGTCGACACCGGCAACGGCTCGATCTGGAGTCTCAGCCTCACCAGCAAGATCCGCAAGCTGGTGGCATCGATGAAGCCGGGGCTCGACAATCTCGCCTTCGACTCCCGCGGGCGGCTGTTCGTGTCGTCGATGACCGACAACGGCATTTACCTTGTCGAGAAGCAGACCGGTGCGACCAAGACGATCGTCGAGGGCAAGCTCGCGATTCCGACCGACCTGGCGGTCGTTTCCGAAAACGGCAAGGAGACAGTGCACGTCGCCGACGTGTTCAGCTATCGGACTGTCGACGGCGCCACCGGTGCGGTGAGCGACGTGCTGCGGGTTCACGGCGATACGCACTCCTATCCGATGGGTATCTCGGTGGGGCCGCGCAATGTCCTGCTGATCAGCTGGTTCTCCAACACGGTCGAGAAGGTCGACCGCAAGACCGGGAAGGTAGTTGCGACCCTGACCGACTTCTCCGTGCCGATGGACGCGATCGAAGGCGCCGACGGCTCGATCTACGTCGCCGAGCTGGCCAGTGGCAACCTCGTGAAGGTGTCGCCCGACGGCAAGCAGCGCACCATCGTCGCCAAGGAGCTACGCGGGCCCGTCGCCATGGCGCAGGGACCGGGCAACCTTGTCTATATCACCGAGATTTCCGCCGGTGCGGTCAGCCAGTTCGATCTCTCGAGCGGTGCCCGCAAGGTGGTTGCCGACGGTCTCGCCGGGCCCGAAGGCATCGATGTGGGACCGGACGGTCGCCTCTATGTCGCCGAAGTCGGGCAAAAGCGGGTGGTCGCGATCGATCCGGCCAACGGCCAAAAGACGCTGATCGCGTCCAATCTCGATATCGGTCTTGGGGCCTATCCGGGTGGCCCGCCAGGCCTTGTCACCACCGGTGTCGCGGTGGGCAAGTCGGGCGCGGTGTACGTGTCCTCGGACTTGCGCAACGCACTCTACAAGCTGACGCCGCCCGCCCCGTAGAATCCGCTTAGGACGCAAAGCATGCCCGGCATTCCCTTCATCAAGGAATTCAAGTTCGACTACGGCACCGCGATGGAGGTGACCCCGCTGATCCGTCGCGTGGTCGCGCGGAATCCCAATCCATTCACCTTCAAGGGCACCGGTACCTACATCGTCGGCCACGGCAAGGTGGCGATCGTCGATCCGGGACCGGACCAGCAGGATCACATCGATGCCGTGCTCAAGGCCGTGCGCGGGGAGACCGTGACCCACATATTCGTCACCCACACCCATGTCGATCATGTGCCGGCGACCCCGGCCGTCGCGAAGGCGACCGGCGCCAAGGTCTACAGCTATGGCCCGCATCCCACGCCCGCCGGTGTCGCGACCGAACAAGACGGCGACTTGTCCTTTGCGCCCGACGTCAAGCTCAACGACGGCGACGTGGTGCAGGGCGACGGGTGGAATGTCGAGGCGGTCTATACGCCGGGTCACATCTCCAACCATCTGTGCTTCGCGGTGAAGGACGAAAAGACCTTGTTGTCGGGTGATCATGTGATGGGCTGGTCGACCGCGGTGATCTCGCCGCCCGACGGCAACATGGCCGATTATTTCGCTTCCCTGCGCAAGCTGTTGCCGCGCGACGAGACGCTCTACGTGCCAACGCACGGCGCGGAGATCCGCGATCCCAATCCGTTCGTGCAGGCCTATATCGAGCATCGCCTGGGTCGGGAGGCACAGATCATCGCGCGCCTCAAGGACGGGCCGCAAACTATTCCGCAGATGGTCGCGAAAAACTACGCCGATGTACCGGCGCATCTGCACCCCGCCGCCGGCCGCTCGATGCTCGCGCACCTGATTCAGATGGTGAAGGACGGCCGGATCAGGACCGAGGACGGCCGCGCGGCGATCGACAGCGTCTATCGCCTCTAGAGGCGGCTGACCTCATGCCGGGCGATCCAGACGCCGGGCATCATGGGCAGCCAGAACGTGAAGCCGCGCAGCAGGATGGTCGCCGAAAGCGCCGCCTCGATCGGCATGCCGAGCAGTACCAGCATACCGGTGGTTCCGGCCTCGAACGTCCCGAGCCCCAATGGGCTGGGTGCGATCATCGCGACGATCATGCCGATGGTGAAACCGCAGAAGGCAACCCACGGGTGGATTGGCACGCCAAGCGCGCGACAGATCAACCAGAGCGTCGCAGAGTCAGCGAGAATGATCGCTACTTGGCAGGCGAAAGTGCCGAACACCAGCCGAGGATCGCGCAGGAGATCGTCAGGCGCGTCGACGACGGCATCCATTAGGGCCCGGGAACCGGGCAGCCTGCGAACCCAGTGTGGCAATGCATCGTGATTGGCGCGGCCTTTGGCCCACAGGACCGCGCCAGGGATAGCCATCTCGATGATCACGAAGAGGGTCACCAGTGCGAGAATGGGGAAATCGGCATCGTGATGCAGCCACAGAAGAACCAGGCACACGATCGCCGCCACGATGTCAGCGCCGTAATAGGACACCATGCTGACCAGCAGGGTCGCCATGGCGACATGATCGGGCACGCCTCTTCGGGCGAGCGCTTTCACGACGAGAATGGTGCCGCTGACACCTCCGGTCGGAATTGCCTGGTCGGTATAGAGCTTCGCGATGCTCAGTCGGAACAGGGTGCGAAAGGGACGCGGCTGTCCAGCGGACAGCAGCACCTGGTGCCAGGCAAGTGCCGCAAAGACATAGGTGAAGGCCTGGGCCGCCATTGCCGGAATCAGCCATTGCGGCCTGGCCTCTCGGGCGAGTTCGACGAACTTCGCCAGGCTGCTGAAATGCAGCGCGGCGGCAAGCAAGGCCGGCAGGACGATCAGAGCGGAAAGCCACGGTACCAGGCGGCGCCACGACAACGGACCACCGGTGTCGCTGGGCGTCGGGCGGGGGCTCTGCTCGGAGGAAGGCGGTCGCCCGGTCATTGAGAACAGCACCCTATCCAGTGGGCGGCTCGTGTAGGATGACGCAGATCAAGGAGGGAAGCGCTAAATGGACCTGAAATTGGCTGGTAAGACCGTGCTGATCACCGGCGGCAGCCGCGGCATTGGCTATGCTTGCGCGATGGCGTTCGCGGCGGAGGGTTGCGCGGTTCACATCGCCTCCCGTTCCCGGGAATCGCTGGAGGGTGCGCGCGACAAGATTCGGGCCCGGCACAACGTCCCGGTGGAAATCCACGTCGCCGACTTCTCCAAGGGCGACACCGTGCGCAGCGTGGTCGAGGCAGTCGGTCCTGCCGACATTCTGGTGAACAACGCCGGGGCGATCCCGCGCGGCGACATCTTCTCCATGACCGAGCCCAAGTGGCGCGAATCGTGGGAACTGAAGATGTTCGGCTACGTAAACGCCACGCGCGCCATGCTGGAGAAGATGTACCAGCGCAAGAAGGGCGTGGTGGTGAACATCATCGGCCTGGCGGGCGAGAGCTTCAATTACGACTACGTCGCCGGCACGACCGCCAATGCGGGTCTCATGGCCTTCACCCGCGCAGTCGGCTCCAAGAGCGTCGACCACGGCGTG
>CAYZQZ010000111.1:0-10102 GCA_964480235.1 uncultured Reyranella sp.
ACGCGTCCGACCAGGAAGGCGGCCAGGAATGCCGCCGTGCCGGCCAGCACGCCGAAGCCCTGGCTGACCCGGCCCATCACGTCGGTGGTGATGAAGCGCGCGATCGCCAGCAGCAGCAGCAGGCCGCCCGCGGCGACGCCGTCATAGGTGCGCCACACCCGGACGATGCGCCGCTCGAAATCCTTGTCGACCTTGAGGATCATGCCGGCGCCGATACCGACCACGAAGCCGGCCAGTATGGTGAGCAGCCAGAAGTCGAGGCGCTTGCCGAGCGACACCCCCATCAGCAACAGCGCCGTGACCACGGCCAGGATCGGCGGGATGGCAAAGCCCATCCGGTTGGTCGGGCGCTTGGTGAGTTCGTGGCGCATCGACCACAGGCACCACGCGGCCGTGAAGATGGCCAGCAGGTGCAGAACGAGTGTGAGGGACTTCATTTTAGCAACTCACTATAGCATCGAAATCTGCACTGAGCGCGAGAGGAGTATTCATAATAGTTGCAACTAGTTATAATACATTGTTACAGTGACTTGTCAGTATCCGGCTGAACCCCCTTCGGCCGTCAAAGAAACGTGGAGACAACATGCTGTCCTTTCTCAAGGCCCAGTTCCGTAGCCCCACTCTGTCCGAAGGCAGCGAGTTCGCGCTCGGCCTTCCCTCGGGCACCCCGGCCGAGGACGATGCTCGCTGGCGCGTCGCCGCCGTGCGCATGCTGCGCGGGATTCCACATGCGCTGATCGAGCAGGCCGCGACCGGCAAGACCAAGACCATCGCGGTATCGGCGCTGCTGGCGGATCCCGCCTTCCACGCCATCCCGTCCGGCCGCAGCTAGGCGGCACCGATCGACCCCTGACGGTCCCTCACGGACCGTTGGGAAGAATATCGTCATGGGCGGCGGCGCTGCTCACCACGCCGAGCGCCACCGCCCTTCCCGATAGATAAGACGCGGCAAAGATGCCGCCGAGCAGCAGGACATCGACCAGCGGCAGCATCGTGCGCCGCACGGGTTCGATATCCGCACCGCTCACCACCGCCAGCACGAGGGCGAGCGCGACGCCGTCGTAGAGCGTCCCCAGCCACACCAGCTTCCACGCGTGATCGGCCCGCAGACTGACCAGGTGGGCGCGCGCCCCGTGCTCAGCCCGACTGCGACGCAGATCGCGATCTCGAGCGGCCACACCGGCAGACCTGGCAAGCCGAGCAGAAGCGCGAGCGCCATGAGGGGCGGCACGAACAGGCGCCATTGCGACACCGTCTCACGCCTCAGCTCGAAGGCCGACGCCGACACCAGCGCCGCCGCCAGCACGGCACTCGAGAAACCCACGGAACCCATCGGCCGCAGTCTAGTCACTCGCCACCACGGGCCCATCCACGGAGGCATCGCCTCGCCGCAATGTGATGGAGCGGTTTTCGCTTTTTTATTGCGTTTTTCGCCACACCCGGCATAATGTCGGAATGTCCCTGTCGCGCCATCCGGCTCCCGCCGACTTCATCGCCCGCCGCCTCGCCCGCATCCGCTGGATCGGCGAAGCGCCAGGACCACATTCCCGCCTCCATCTGGTCGCGCTCTGCCGCGCCGAACTCGAATGGGCCGCCGACCGCTGGCGCGCCGAGGCGGGCGACATCGACGAGTGGACCTGCCGTTTCGGTCCGCATCCTTCCGAGGCGAGCCGGCTGCCGCACGAGACTGCCGCCGCCGCGGTCGTGAACGCCCACCTCCATGTCGACGTCGAGAACGCCCGGCTGCGCGATCTGAAGGGCCAGCTCCGCGCCCAGCGCGCCGCCGCCCTCGATGCCGGCCAGGATGCCGCCTACCGTGCCGGCTGGGCCGAGCAGGCCGAAACGAGCCTCGATGAATATCGCGGTCATCGTCTGCGCCGTCGCGTGGCCTGGCAGCTCTTTCGCGCGGCCGCCGAGCGCTACTGCCTTCTGCGTGCGGCGATCGGAACCGGCTCTTCACTCGCAGCGTGAGGGCGGCCGCGATATGCTGCCCGCCGATCAGGAGGTGCTCATGCTACGTGCGCTGGTACTCGCTTTCACCGTCGCGATTTTCGCGGTGGCCGGCTGCGCCAAGGAAAACGAATTGAACAACGTGCCAGGTCCGAATGGTCTGCTGCCCGACGGCTCGCCACCACGCTCCGCGCCTCCGGCTGCACCGGACTCCGGCACCTACAACAGTGCGAACAACCGCAATCCGCGTCCGCCACTCAGCGGAATCAACTCCGATCCGGCCAATCCGAACGGCGCGCCCGGCACCTTCAACCGCTGAGCCCACGGTCTTGCGCTGCCGCCGCGTCACCGGCGCTGCACCGCCGCCCTCGCGGCTAGCCAAGCAGCGCCACGGCTACGTCGGGTAACGCCCGGGCGGATGTATTTTCAACGCGTCGTGCGCCTTTGTGGTGCAATTGAGAGGCCGATCATCCATCGAGGGTGCGCCAAGCGGAACGACGCGAGCGCATTGGTCGGCGCTGCCTGAGAAATAGAAGCACAGCAGCTGAATGAAGCTTTTCTTTACGTATTGCGCGGCACTCGCATAGGATCGTTATCGTTCCTTCCCGCGTCGCGGGAGAGATTTTCATCTACGTCTTCGAAGGCAACGCCCGCGCCATGCCAGCACTTGCCCCGATCACGATCTCCGGTCTTGCCGCCAAGACCGGGCTCGATGTCGAGTCGATCCGCACCTACGAGCGGATGGGTTTGATCGAGAGACCCAGACGTGGCCCGGGCGGCTACCTTTTTTATCGGGGCCAAGACGTGGAAATCCTGACCTTCATCCGTCGCGCCAGCGGGCTGGGCTTCTCGCTGCCGGCGATCCGCGACCTGCTCGGACTCGCCGAGCCCACGGCCGCCGGGAATTGCGGCACGGTCTATGAAATTGCGACGCGCCAGCTCGCGGAGATCCGCCAGCGCATCGAGGAGCTCGGGCGCATGGAGAAAGCGCTGAGCGAACTTGCGTCGTGCTGTCCGCGCGAAGGCTCCACCAGCGGCTGCCCGATCCTCAGCACGCTCGTTCAGCCCGCCTGACGATGTTCTCGCTCTTCTACGAACACCATCACCGCGTGCTGATGGTGCGGATAACCGGCGTGCTGAGTTCGGAGGACATCGCCACGCACGATCGCGTGGTGCTGCGTTTCCTCGCCGGCAAAGACGGTGTCCGCGCGATCTACGATTTGAGCAAGGTCGAGACGCTGGCGGTCCCCGCCAGCAAGATCGCCCAGCGCGGCCAGCGTCCGGCCATCGTCACCGGCCAGCGGATCGTGGTTTCCTCGTCGGCGGGCGTAGCCGAGTTCGTGCGCATCATCGCCGACGAGCAGCGCACCGCGGGCCTCGCCGAGCCGACCATCGTGCCGACCCTCGAACAGGCCTACGCCCAGATGAACCTGGGCAAGGACGCGGTGTTCGAGCCCGTCGACGCTTCCTGACGACATGCTCGACTTCTTCTTCGAACGCCGCCGCCGTGTCCTGATGGTGCGCATCTCGGGTGTCTTCGACGAAGAACAGTCCGACCGGCTGGACCGTGTCGTCGAGCAGATGGCGGCCCGTGAACCCGAGCTGCGGGCGATCTACGATTTCACCGATCTCGAGCAGCTCGCCGTGCCTGCCGAGCGCATCGCCGAGCGCGCGCGCAAGCCGACTGCGGTCGCAGGCATGCGGATCATCGTCGCCTCCCGCACCTTCGCCGGCCAGAAGGGCCGCTCCTTCAGCGCGACACAGTCGGACGCCGGCGAGCGCGCCCCGATGGTCGCCGCCAGCATCGAGCAGGCCTATGTGCTGCTCGGCCTCGACCACAAGGCGAAGTTCAACAGGTTCGAGCCGGAGACCTAGAGGCGGTGCCGTCGCCCCGGGGTCGCCGGGCGATCGGTTGCGCGGCCCGGATGATGGGCTCATCCTCGCCGTCATGCGGCGCCTGTTGTTCCTGCTTCTGGCTTCGTCGCTTTCCGGCTGCCTGACAGCGACCGGCGTCGGCGGATCCGACTACGCGATCAACTACGACTTCTGGGAATTCTATGCCGTGGCCAACAACCGGCCGTTCCAGGTCGTGGTCTCGGGAAATCCCTTTCCCGTCCTGCCCGATGCCGAGAGCCGCGCAAGGCTCCTGCCGGTGATGCAGGCCAACCGGCCGGCGCGACCGCGGGTGATCTGGACCTACGACGCTCCTGTGGAGCGGCCGCGCCCGGACTATCGCATGGTGCTGGTCTACGACGCCGCCAACGACCTCACGGCCCAGCGCGTCTGCGATGGCCAATTCCGCCACAAGTCCGGCACGCCAGGCCGCGTCTCGGTGTTCGCCGTCTATTGCCGCAACGACCAGCCGATGTCGCAGACCACGGCCTGGAGCGAAGCGAGCAGCCCGGACGATCCGCGCCTGGGCGCGATGTTCAGCGCGCTCTTCCAGGTGCTGTTCATCGAGGTCAATCCCAACCGGCCGCTGCCAACCTTCCTGTTCCCGATGTGACTTGGCTGGCATCACTCGGCGCGGCGCCAGTTGGCTGTCTCCCCGAATTTCTGGGCCTCTCCTAGTCTGCCAGGAAGTCCGGGCATTCCGGCGCCGCCCCTTATGGACAAGAGCAGCTCGCTTCTCTGAGGCGGATCCTGACCGCGCATTCTCCCAAAAAGCTTTTTGGCGTTAGTCGGTCTCGCACGCCGCAAAATGGGTTCTTATCTCCGAGACGGAAAATGGCAGCGTCAGGCGCCCTGAGCCTGGCTCCGACCGCACTACTTTCTCTCGCCGTTCGAGGGCGGCAAGAACGCTTCAACAAGGGAAGATCTGTGCAATTGGATCGGCGCGACGGTAGCGAGAGCCAGATTGAGCCGGTCGGAGCGGCATTGATCGGCGTGTTCGCGGACCTTCGCGCAATTGCGCGACTGCTCCAAATGCGGGCTCGCGAGCTGGAGCAGGATGACGCCGAAGACATCGGGTACCTGGCTCAGCTCGTGGAAGTGCACGCCGAACAAGGCCTCGCCCGAGTCACCAGTCAGGCTGGAAAAAAAAGGTCCGCGACCTAGCAACCGTAGACCGACCAGGTGATGCCGACCCGTCCCTGCCTGTTCCCGAAGCAAGGCAATGCCGCACCCTTCATGGCAGGTACTCCGGAAATTGAGGCGCCGGCTTCCTCATCCGTGCAGGCACAGCAAAAGGATCGGGCACTTTCCCTAATATGCGTTGACGAAATTCGGGTAATTATCCGAGTCTTCTCGAAGGCACGTCCAGATTCTTGCCGAAGAGAACGTCAGGCTCATGCCCTTTGCTGGCTTTCGCCCCCTATCGATATTGCTGCTCGCAGCCGCCCAACTGCCGACTGGCTGTGCCGATATCGCCTCGCCGGCACCGACGCGCCTCGTCAGCCCGGTGAGCGCGTCGAGCGTCGCCCTTGTCGAGGCCGCGATTGCCAAAGGCGAACGCTCCGTCGATGTCGGCGACTGGAATCGGCCGCCACATATCGATCTGGTCTCCGGTGGCGACGTGTCGGCAAGCCGCAAGATCGCGGCGCTTCTAAAGGAGAACGGCATGACTGCCCGTTGCGTCGGATTCTGTGGTTCGGCGCTGGCCGAGATTCTGCTGGGTGCTGCGAATTGCATTGTGACGCCTGGTGCGCAGGTCATGCCGCACCTCGCCCAGGCGGTCGGCGGCACGGCGGCGCAGAACAACATCGCCGAAATCCAGAGCGTTGCCTGGTGGTACATGATGGGAAACGGCTCGTCGTCCCGGGCCGCACTCGTTCAACGCTTGGTGAACTCGCCGACCAAGGCGTGGCTCATGAGGGATGATGAACTTCGCGCCGCGGGATGTACGTTGTGAAGCGCGGATTGGGCTACCTCGCCTACACGGTCATCCTGCACGGCTTGGCCTTGTTCGGCCTGTTCGACCTCCTGAGAGAGATCGCGCGCTAGCCTGAAGGTCGCGGCAGTCGCGCGCCACGACGCAAGCGCAACAAACGCTCGGAAGGTTCAATCCGCTTGGTCCGCCGGAACGTGTCGGGTATTTACCCGTATGTCCTCTGCGCAATCCCGAAGAATCGGGCAATTACCCTATCCGGGATATTTGCGTGACAGCGCATTTTGAATGCCATGTCCTACGATGAGAAGCGTGCCCGTTCCGCGCTGGCGGCCTTTCAAAGGCGATCCGGCCTGCGCGACTATCCTTGGGAGCTGGCGTCCGGTGTCGGGCCGGGAACCTTGCGCAGCTTCCGCAGTGCCCGCAATCGGGCGATGTCCAACTCGACCTATGAGAAGCTTGCGGCCGGCGCGACCGCGCTTCTGGGTCACGAAGTCAGCTTGGCCGAACTGATCGGCGATCCCAAGGCGGCCAGGCACGCGCGCGTCGATGGCTTCGTGGGCAGCTGCGATGAAGTCGTGCCGATTCCTGCCGACGAAGCAGTCGACTGGGTGCAGGCGCCGCCCGGGATGGCGAATCCCGAGGCCATAGCCGTTCGCGGACGCTCCCTGTTACCGATCTTCCAGGACGGCGATCTTCTGTTCTACGAGCGTATCGAAGAAGATCCGGCGCCTTTCCGAGATGAATTGGTCGTCGCCCGGATCCGGAACGGCAAGTGCGTGGTCAGATTCCTGCACGGCGGTGCGCGGCGCGGTCGCTTCAACCTGGTGTCGGTGAACCCATCCTTTGCCCCCCTTGAGAATCAGGAGATCGAATGGGTCGGCCCAATTGAATGGATCAACAAACGGCGTCGGAAATAGGAAATGGCGCCGGGTGGCCACTAATGACGTCACGCGACTCCTGCAGGCGAACCAACGCACGGCTGGCCGTCGACAAAGCAACTTCGCTGCTCTAGTCCTGCCCCCTCAAGCCTTACCAGTTTCCACGTCCATGTCGCTTACCTGCCGGATCCATCATCTCGACCGTCTCGTGATCGGCATATCCGACGGTGTGGTGACGCTCAATGACATCGGCGCCTTCATCGACAAGGTGGTGCAGGAAGGCGCCCAGCCCTACCGCAAGATCTTCGACGCCCGCCGCGGGACCTCGGGCCTCGGCCCGGACGATCTCAAGGCGCTGTCGCATCGCCTCAGGACCCGCCCCAAGGCCAGGCCGCTCGGCCCCTTCGCCGTGATCGCCGGGAGCGACCGCGACGCGCTCGTCGAGATCCTGAAGCCGTTCGCCGCCCTCAAGCGGCCTATGCGGCTGTTCAAGGACATGCCGAGCGCGCGGCGCTGGATCGACCACCAGAAGATCGTGGTCGGCTGACGATTTGCGCCGCACCGCCCGCAGGGACGGTCGGCCTCCCGAACCCCGCGGTTATTGCAATTCTCCGGGCGGCGGATATGTAAGACAGTCGTGTCACAATGCGAAGCAGCCGCCACGAGACCAAGAAAGTGCGCCGCCTTTTCCTGTTCTTCCTATGGGCCGTGCTCATGACGCCGCCTGTCGCCCTGGCCGCCGATCCGCTCTCCGAAGAGCAGATGATGAGTGACATCAAGCGCTACGAGAGCTTCGGCCTGCACCGCTACGGCTCGCCCGGCGCAGTGGCCGCGCTGGACTGGATCGCAGCCGAGCTGGGCAAAGCCGGCCTGAAGGTGAGCTCGCAGCCCTTCGCGATGGAAAGGCAGTACGAGCTCGGGTCGGGAACGCTCAAGGTCGGCGACAAGAAGCTCGACGTGATGCCGCAATGGTGGATGCCGGAGAAGCAGCCGACCTTCTCGCTCACCGCCACGATCGCGCCGCTGCCCGCCAAACCGGGTGAGCCGCCGGCCAAGGCGGTCGACCGCTTCGTCCGGGTCGACCTGCCGTTCGATCGCGGCGCCTATCTCAACGACGAACACCTCGGCAAGATCTACCAGGCGCTCGGGCGCAATCCGGCGGCGGTGCTGCTCACCATCGATCATCCGACCGGCGAGATCTTCACCTACAACGTCAGCCAGTCGAACCGGGCGTGGCAGGTGCCGGTGATCCTGGTCGCCCCCAAGGACCGCGCCGTGCTCGACGCCGCCGAGAAGGCGGGCACCGAGATCACGGTCGAGATCGCCGGCGTCTACAAGGGCGCGCTGGCGAGCCGCAACGTCGTGGCGCGGCTCGACCGCGGCAAGGACAAATGGCTGGTGGTCTCCACGCCTGTCACGAGCTGGTTCACCAGCACCTGCGAACGCGGGCCTGGCATCGCGGGATTCCTCGCCATGGCGCGCCTGGCCGTCAAGCGCTGCACCGACGTCGACGTCCTGTTCGTCGCCACTGCCGGCCATGAGATTGGCCATGGCGGCATGTCGCAGTTCATGACGCGCGGTGCGCCGCGCCCGAAGGAGACGGTCGCCTGGGCACATTTCGGCGCGTCGCTGGCCTGCCGCGAGCAGGTGGCGAAGGCGGTGTTGAGTTCGACATCGCTGGCGCCGCTGGTCGACCGCACCTTTGCCGGCATCCCGGCGACGAGGTTGACCGGCGACAAGGCGGGCGTCGGCGAGATGCGCGACGTGCAAGGCGCGGAGTTTCCCAACTTCTTTGGCATGGCGGGTTCGCACCGCACCTTTCACACGCCGATCGACAACCTCTCGTCGGTCGATCCCGCGCTGCTCGTGCCGATGGCCTCGGCCTTCGCCGACACGATCGACGGCGTGCTGAAGGGCGGGCGCTGAGCGCCGGCGAGCGACGCCGAGAACTACCGTCTTCTGCCGAGAAGGAACAGGAAGGCCACACCCACGGCCGCGCCGATCAGGGCATAAAGCAGCGTCATCAGCAGCCGCACTCGCTTGCGGCGACGACGAATCAAGCGGTCGTACTCGCGCGGGGTCATGCCTTCCGGCGGATCCTGCTCGAACATCGACCGCCGATAGATCGGCTTGGTGGCACGGCGCCAACCGATGATGCCCCCGACGATCGCGAACAGCAGCATGGTCAGCGCCAGGACCGGACTCATGAAGTGGCCCCGCGAAATCTCCCCGTCGCGGAAACTATCGACGCGCGCGCGGGGCGCAATCGCAATCGCCGTTTCGGCGGCATTACTGCAGCGTAACGGCAATTTAAATCGTTGAAGCGGGGCAACGATTCAACGCGCAGATGGGAACGCGTTGTGCTAGCGGCGCGGCTGCACGCCTCGCGAGGCCGGACCTCGCCGCTGACAAAGGCTTGAGTGGGCAGCAAGGGCGCGCGCGCTCTACGCTCGCGATCGAACACGGGAGGTCTCATGCGCGCTCATTGTTGTCTTGCGATCCTGGCCTTTGCCTTTCCTGCCGCCGCCCAGAGTCCGGGCAAGGCGGCGGACCGTCTTTATGTGATGGATTGCGGGCACAACGCCGCGAGCGACCAGGCCCGCTGGTCGCCGGGCGTCAATGTCGGCAAGCCGATCGAGCTCTCCGACACCTGCACCCTGATCAAGCACGGCACCCAGTGGCTGTTGTGGGACACCGGCTATCCCGATGCCATTGCCGACAAGCCGGCGACGAACCCGATCGGCACGGCGACGCGCGCCAAGAAGCTCGCCGCTCAGCTCGCCGAGCTCGGCATCAAGCCCGACGACATTGCCTACGTCGCGGTCTCGCACACCCATGGCGACCATGTCGGCAATGTCGACATGTTCCCGAAGTCGACCCTGCTCATCCAGAAGGCGGAGATCGACTTCGCCTTCGCCGAGGGCAAGCCCGCGCCGTTCAGGAAGGACCGGCCGATGCAGCCGCTAACCGGGGACTTCGACGTTTTCGGCGACGGCAGCGTCGTGATCCTCTCGGCTCCCGGCCACACGCCCGGCCACCAGGTCCTGCTGGTCAATCTCGCGAAGACCGGCTGGATCGTGCTGAGCGGCGACCTCGCCCACTTCAAGGACAATTGGGACAACGACCGCGTGCCGTCGATGAACACCAGCGCCGAGCAGACCCACGCCTCGCGCGCCAGGGTACTGAAGGTGCTCGACGACAGGAAGGCGCAGTTGTGGATCAACCATGACCTGCCGAGCTTCAACGGCCGCAAACTCTCACCGCAATTCTACGATTGAGGGCCGGCGCCGACTTCACGGGGCGGCCGGCTCCGACGTGCGCCCGCGCCACAGCCCGACGGCCAAGGCCAAGCCGCCGATCGAGATCATGGTCGCGAGCGGCAGGCCGAGATGCAGGCGCGGGTCGCGCGCCATCAGGTCGGCGACGGTCGTGCCGGCGGCAAGCA
>CAYZQZ010000112.1:0-8505 GCA_964480235.1 uncultured Reyranella sp.
ATCGGCACCACCATGAACAGCGTGTAGAGGTGCACGTAGGCCAGCACGACCGCGAAGTCGGAGAACAGCAGGAACTCCAGCGGCTGGTGGATGATGCCGATATTGATCAGGGCCGTGTTGAGCAGTCCGTTGCGGCCGAGGAACGGAATCCACGAGATCATGCGGATGATGTTCGAGGTCCAGAACGGGATGGTGCAGACCAGGAACAGCACGGTCTGCCAGGTCGCCGAATGCACGTAGAACGCCAGGAAATAGGCGACCGTGAAGCCGATCAGCAGCGTCAGCGCCCAGGTGATGGCGGCGAACTCCAGGGTCTGCAGGTAGGTCCGCCAGGTGACCGGCGAGGTCAGAAGTTCGTCGTAGTTCTGCCAGATGAAGGCCGGGATGATCCGGACGGTGTCGTAGTCGAAGAAACTCACCACCACGATGGTGGCGATCGGCACCACGAGGAACAGCAGGAAGACCAGCGCGAGCGGCGCGACCTGCAGATAGGTGATCCAGGACTCTATTCGCTTCATGTCGACAAGACGAGGGCGCCGCGTGCGCGGCGCCCTCTCTCGATGACGCTCGAAAGGTCTAGGCCGCGATGAACTGGTTCCACTTCTGGACCATGTAGCGGTCCTCGTCCATTACCGCATTCCAGCACGATACGGCGCCCATGCGGTCGTAGAACGAGCCGCCGTCGCGCACCGCACCGGGTTTCTCCATGACCTTACCCTGCGGATTCTTGATCTCGCCCTTGGCAGGCTTGCCTTCCATCCAGAAGCCCCATTCGTCCTCGGTCATGTTGGCCTTGGCCGTCTCGAGCACCGCCGAGTAGTAGCCCTGACGGTTGAGGAATGCGCCGACCCAGCCCGACATGTACCAGTTGATGTAGTCGTAGGCCGCGTCGAGTTGCGCGCCCGACAGGTGCTTGGCGAGGCCGAGGCCGCCGCCCCAGGCGCGATAGCCTTCCTTGAGCGGCTGGTAGACGCAGGGCACGCCCTTGGAGCGCACCGCCGTCACCGCCGGCGACCACATCGACTGGATCACCACTTCGCCCGAGGCCATGAGGTTCACGGATTCGTCGAAGGTCTTCCAGAACGCGCGGAACTGGCCGTCCTTCTTGGTCTTGATCAGGAAATCGATCGTCTTGTCGATCTCCGCCTTGGTCATGTTGCCCTTGTCGCCGTACTTCAGGATACCGGCGGACTCGCAGATCATCGCGGCGTCCATGATGCCGATCGACGGGATGTTTAGGATCGAGGTCTTGCCCTTGAACTTCGGATCCAGGATGTCCTTCCACGAATCGATCTTGCGGCCGACCAAGTCGGGCCGGATGCCGAGTGTGTCGGCATTGTAGATCGTCGGGATCATCGTGAACCACTCGGTCATGCCCTTGGAGAACTTGGTCGAGCCCGCGCCCTCGACGAAGCCGACCGTGCTCGGCGCCGTGCCCTGGGCCACGACCGAGTCGGGCTTAAGCTTGCCGGTGGTGAAGATCGGCACGATCTTGTCGAAGTACTTGATCTTCTTGACGTTCATCGCCTGCAGCACGTTGGCCGGGAAGACCTTCTTCACCATCCAGTACTCGATGTCGGCGATGTCGTAGGAGTTCGGCTGGGTAACCGCGCGCTGCACGACGGCGTCGGAGTCGAGCGCCGTCATCTGCAGGGTGATGCCGAGGTCGGCTTTGCACTTCTCGGCGATCTCGTTGATGTTCGACACGCCGGTGCCGAACTGGCGCAGCACGATGTTCTTGTTGTTCTGCGCCCAGATCACCGGCGCGCCGACCACGCCGCTGCCCAGCGCCGCGCCCGCAATGCCTGCGGCGCCCTTCAGAAGCCTGCGGCGGCCGATACCGTCCTTGAGTTTGCGAGCCATGAGTCCCTCTCTTCCACTATCGACGGCGCGGGGCCGCCTCCCTACCGCCCGAGGACATGCACGTCCCCCGGCATCCAAGACAAAGTGACCGCCTGCCCCGGCGCCACCGGGGAGGAATCGAAATGCGCCTCCGGCACCACCGCCGACAGCGTGTCGAGGCCGGTGACGTCGATGCCGACATGAACCGTGGTCCCGAGATATTCGACCGAGCGCGCCACGCCCGACAGCGACGTGGCGTCAGTCGGCGCGGAGCCCGGCAGTACCGTCATGCGGTCGGCGCGGATGGCGACGAATTCGCCCTTGGTGCGCGCCACCGCAGCCGGCAGCACGTTGTGTCCGCCGATGAATTTGGCCACGAAGGCGGACGCCGGCCTGTTGAACACCTCGCGCGGCGGCGCCGCCTGCTCGATCCTGCCGGCGTTCATCACCACCACGAGATCGGCCAACGCCATCGCCTCGTCCTGGCTGTGGGTGACATGAACGAAGCTGATGCCCAGACGCGTCTGCAGGCTCTTGAGTTCCTCGCGCATCTTGATGCGCAGGAACGGGTCGAGCGCCGACAGCGGCTCGTCGAGCAGCAGCACCCGGGGGTCGGTGATCAGGGCGCGCGCGAGTGCGACGCGCTGCTGCTGGCCGCCCGAAAGCTGCGCCGGCAGGCGCGCGGCGTAGGGATCCATCTGCACGCGCCTCAGCATGTCGAGCGCGCGGCCCCACCGCGTTTCCCTGTCGACGCCGCGCATCTTCAGGCTGAACGCGACGTTGTCGGTGCAGTCCAAGTGCGGAAACAGGGCGTAACTCTGGAACATCATCGCCGTGCCGCGCGCGGCGGTCGGCAGATGGGTGATGTTCTCGGAGCCCAGCAGGATGTCGCCGTCACTGGCCTCTTCGTGGCCGGCGATCATGCGCAAGGTCGTGGTCTTGCCGCAGCCGGAGGGGCCCAGCAGGCAGCAGTAGGAACCGGCCGGAATGCGCAGATTGATCGAATCCACGGCGAGCGTGTCGCCATAGCGCTTGGTGAGAGCGACCAATTCGATGTCAGGCTTCAGGGCCATGGGGTCGTGCGAAGCAAGTGCCATGCCAGTACTGTAAAATAGGTCTGCAACTCTGGGGATAGCGAACCGGCCTTGGCCCGTGTCTTGCTCGCCAAACTCTTGGCCTCGCCTTGCACATGGGGAGGAACATGAGATCGGGAGGCATGCATGCGGATGATCGGCGTCGATGTGGGCGGCACCTTCACCGACCTTGTGTATGCCGACACCGAGGCCGGTGAGACCGGCGTCCACAAGATCTCGACCACGCCCGACGATCCCTCGCGGGGCGTCGTCGCGGGCCTCGCTGCCCTCTGCGACAAGTACAGGATCCCGCGCGAGACGATCGACGTGGTGTTCCACGGTACGACCATCGCGACCAACGCCATCCTCGAGCATGACGGCGCGGTCACCGGCATGATCACCACCGGCGGCTATCGCGACATCCTGCATATCGGCCGTCATCAGCGGCCGCAGCACTACTCGATCATGCAGGACATCCCCTGGCAGGACCGGCCACTGGTCAAGCGCCGCTTCCGCAAGACGGTGAAGGAACGGCTGGTGCCGCCCAAGGGCGAAGTGCTCGAACCGCTCGACGAGGCGGGCGTCCGCCAGGCCGTGCGCGAGCTCAAGGACCAGGGCGTGCAGGCGATCGCCATCTGCTTCCTGTTCTCCTACCTCGATCCCACGCATGAGGATCGCGCGCTCGCGATCGTGCGCGAGGAATATCCCGAGTGCTTCGCCACGACCTCCTCGTCGGTGTCGCCGCAGTTCCGCGAGTTCGAGCGCTTCACGACCACGGCGATGAACGCCTTCGTCGGTCCCAAGGTGCGCAACTACGTCACCAAGCTGGAACACGACATCGAGAAAAGCGGTTTCAAGGCTGACCTGCGCATCATGGCCTCCAACGGCGGCGTCGCGACGCCGGCCATGGTGGCCGAGCGGCCGGTGCTCACCCTGCTCTCGGGGCCGGCGGCCGGCGTGATCGGCGGCGACTGGGCGGGCGCCCTGTCGGACAAGCGCAATCTCATCACCTTCGATGTCGGCGGCACCTCGGCCGATATCGGCATCGTCACGCAAGGCGGCTTCGGCGAGGCGACGGCCCGCGATACCTGGATCGCGGGCTTCCCCGTGATGGTGCCGATGATCGACGTCCACACGATCGGCGCCGGCGGCGGCTCGATCGCCCATCTCGACCAGGCCGGCGCCTTCAAGGTCGGGCCGCGCTCGGCCGGCGCCGTGCCGGGACCGGCGGCCTACGGCCGCGGCGGCACGAAAGCCACCGTGACCGACGCCAATGTCGTGCTGGGCCGGCTCGATCGCGGCAACTTCCTGGGCGGCTCGATGTCGCTCGACGAGGTGGCGGCACGCCGGGTGATCGGCGAGCTGGCGCGCGATCTGAAGATGAGCGACCGCGAAGCGGCCGAGGGCGTGATCACCGTGATCAATGCCAACATGGCCAACGCCATCCGCTCGCGCACCGTCCAGAAGGGCATCGACCCGCGCAACTACGTGCTGGTGGCGTTCGGCGGTGCCGGCCCCCTGCACGGCGCGGAAGTGGCCGACATGCTGGGCGTGCCGGAAGTGATCGTGCCACCCCATCCCGGCATCACGTCGGCCGTAGGTCTCCTGATCTCCGACCTGCGCTACGACGCGATCCGCACCTCGTTCCAGGTGTCGGGTTCGGCCGATCTGGCGCGCATCAACGCCGATTTCGCGGCGATGCAGAAGGAGCTCGAGGCACGCTTCATCGCCGACGGCATCGATCTCGCCAAGGTCACGTTCGAGCGGCGCGGCGACCTGCGCTATGTCGGACAGGGATACGAGCTTCGGGTCCCCTTCCCCGACGGGATCATCGATGACGCCACACTCGCCGGGGCGTTCGACGCGTTCCACGAGGTGCACAAACGCGAGTACGGCCATCACTTCGCCGAGTCGGGCATCGAGATCGTCAATCTGCGCCTGGTTGGCGCCGCGAGCGCGGCCAGGATCGCCAGGCCCGCCGCCGGCACAACCAGATCGCTCGACGCGGCCAAGGTGCGCGACGGCATCGGGACCTTCCGGGTCGACGGCAAGCTCGCGGACTATCCGACCACGTTCTATCGCCGCGACCTGCTGCCCGCCGGCGAGAAGGTCGCCGGCCCCGCGATCATCCTGCAGATGGACACGACCACCGTCGTGCCGCCGCAACACAGCTTCGAAGCCGACACGGCCGGCAACCTGATCATCAGGAAGGAGGTCCGGCAATGAGCGCGGTAATTCTTCGTGTTGCCATCCTTCGAGACGCGCCCCTGCGGGCCGCTCCTCAGGATGAGGTTATGACTGAACGTGCAACGGCACCTCACCCTGAGGAGGCGCGAAGCGCCGTCTCGAAGGGTGGGGTCCAGGGAGACCGCGCATGACCCCCCGCCCCGCTGCGCCAGCCGGCGCCGAAGCCCGATCGCATCGACCCGATCACCACCAGCGTGATCCAGGGCGCGCTGGAGAACATCGCGGTCGAGATGGGCTACAAGCTGATGCGCATGAGCTACTCCTCGATCATCCGCGAGTCGGAGGATTTCGGAGCGGCTCTGGTCGACGCCGAGGGCCGCGGCCTCGCGGAATCGGCGCAATCGACGCCGCTTCAGTCGGGCCCGATCCCCGGCTACGTGCGCGGCGTGCTGCGCATCCTCAAGGAACGCGGCGATCAGTTCCGGCCGGGCGACGTGCTGATGCACAACGACGCCTACTCCGGCGCGAGCCACGGCCCGGACGTCGCCTTCATCGTTCCGGTGTTCGTCGGCGGCAAGCTGATCGCCTTCGCCGCCACCACCGCACACCATCTCGATATCGGCGCGCTGTCGCCGGGCTCCTGCGGCATCGTCGAGGCGATCGACGCCTATGCCGAGGGCCTGCAGTTCAAGGCGATCAAGGTCTATGACCGCGGCGTCAGGAATGAAGCCGTGTGGCAGATCGTACGCGACAACATCCGCGCCTCCGACCTTGTGGTCGGCGACATGGACGCCCAGGTCGCGGCGGCGCGCATCGGCGCGGAACGCATGGTCGAGCTGGTCGAGCGCTATGGCCTGGAAACCTTCGATCTCGCGTGCGATGCCCTGATGGATCACGCCGAACGGCTGATGCGCCAGGCGATCTCCAAATTGCCCGATGGCGTCTACCGCGCCGAGACCGCGATCGACGGCTATCTCGACAGCGACGATCCTTCCAAGAAGGAGCTGCCGATCGTCGTCACCATCACCAAGAAGGACGACAGCCTCGTCGTTGACCTGACCGGCACCGCCCCGCAGGTGCCGGACCGGCCGATCAACATGCCGCTCGAAGGCACCGCCGACATTGCAATCTGGCTCACCATCCGCTCGGTACTGCTCGACACCGAAGTGCACGGCCACATTCCGGTGAATGCCGGCCTGATCCGGCCGATCACCATCGTGGCGCCCAAGGGATGTCTCGCCAACCCGACCTTCCCGGCGCCGACCATCGCCCGCTTCTGTCCCGGCAACCAGCTCGCCGACACGGTGATGAAGGCGCTCTCGGCGGCCATGCCTGGCAACGTCTCGGCCGGCATCGGCAATCTGAAGGTCATCGCCTTCTCGGGCCTCAAGGACGAGACGCACTGGGTTCACATGGAGATCTTCGAAGGCTCCTATGGCGGCCGCCAGGGCAAGGACGGCATGGATGCCGTCGACACGCTCTATGCCAACACCCGCAACAACCCGATCGAGGACATCGAAACCCACCTGCCGTTGCGCGTGCTGCGCTACGAGCTGCGCGAGGATGTCGCCGGTGCCGGCAAGTGGCGCGGCGGCCTGGGCTCGGTCCGCGAGTTCACGTTCCTCAGCGACGGCGGCGCTTCGGTCGAGGGCGAAGGCCATCGCTACCGGCCGTGGGGCTTCCTCGGCGGCAAGGAAGGCATGCCGGCCAAACTCGACCTGGTGACGGGTACGCAGAGCCGCGCGCTGCCCTCGAAGGTGCCCTACATGGCGATCGGCAAGGACGGCCGCTTCGTCTGCTACGGCCCGGCCGGCGGCGGCTACGGCAATCCCCTGGAACGCGATCCGGCCAAGGTGGTCACTGACGTGCTCGACGGTGTGATCTCGGTCGAGACGGCGAAGCGGGACTATGGAGTCGTCGTTTCAGCCAAGGGCGTCATCGACAAGGCGGCGACGGCCGCCCTGCGGCGAGAACGCTGAGCCGGCAACCACGAGACCTTCGACTGCCGCTGAGACGACGCGACGGGCGCCGGCCCGCTCGTCACGCGGACGCAACGGCGGCCCCCGTCGCGATCCGGCCTAGCGATGCGTCACGGTCAGAAACTGCTTGTTCGTGTTCGGCCGGTAGTTGACGTCGTAGTGGAACTTTTGCGCGACATCCTCGCACTTGTTTCCGTTCGCCTGCACGCGCGGCAGGTCGTACGTCGTCCAGGCTGCGCCCTTCGTCAGGTCGACGTCGAGTTGGAAGGCGAGCGGCGGCGATGACGTCGAGCCCTGCGCATAGCGCCAGCACATGGTTTGCTGGTAGCCGGCGCGAAGGTAGTCGTCCTTCCACTCGGTGTTGCCCCATTTGTAGCGGAACTTGACGGTGCTCTCCGTCTTGTTGTGCAGGCAGGCACAGCCATAGGGCGCCCCTGCAGGATCGTTTCTCGGTTGAGCCGATACCGGATTGACGGTTGCCGACACGACGCCGAAGCCAATCGCCGCCAGGCCGAAAAATCTCGAATGCATGTTTTCCCTCTCCCCGGGGCGAATACGGCCTCAACTGATGTTCCGGTGCAACGACTTTGCATTCGACAATTTGCACCGGTGCCAAAGGTCGGCCTTGCTCCAGGCGGGCCTGTCGCGCTCTAACGCGGCATGGACTACGACCTCAAGGGCAGGAGCGCGCTGATCACCGGCGCCAGCGCGGGTATCGGCGATGGCATCGTGCGCCTGTTGGCCGATCAGGGGGTGCGCGTCATCGCCACCGCGCGGCGCATTGAGAAGATCTCAAGACACCCGAACGTGGCGACGATCGCCTGCGACATGACCGATGCGGCCGACGTGAAGCGCGTGGCCCGGGAGGCGGGTGCCGTGGACATACTGGTGAACTGTGCCGGCGGCTCACGGCCGACCACGCCCGAAGCCGGCGACGAAGTATGGGACGAAGCCTTCGCGCTCAATTTCACCGCCGCTCGCCTGCTCACCCAGGCGTTGCTGCCGGCGATGCGGCAGAAGAAGTGGGGCCGCGTCGTCAACATCTCGGGCACGATGGAGCCGCGCAGCCTGAACGCGGCGGTCGCCGCCAAGGCCGCACTCCATCTCTGGGCCAAGGGACTGGCCGGCGACGTCGCCAAGGACGGCGTGACGATCAACACCATCCAGCCCGGCCGCATCAACTCCGAGCAGATCCTGCAGAAGCTGCATCCCACGGAGGAGTCGCGGCGCGCCTTCATCGAGCGCAACATTCCCATCGGCTATTTCGGCGAACCCGAGGATGTCGGCGCCCTTGTCGCCTTCTTGGCCTCGCCGGCGGCGCGCTACATCACCGGCACGGTGATCCCCGTGGACGGCGGCATGCGCAACTTCGCCCACTGACCATGCCTGTCGACAGCAGGACGGCGCGGAAGCAGATGCGGCTC
>CAYZQZ010000112.1:8515-10021 GCA_964480235.1 uncultured Reyranella sp.
CGCCGACCGTAATCGGATGGCTACCGAAAGGCAGCTTTGCTTGGGCGTCTTCGTGCAGGCGCCGGGCCACCATGTCGGGGGCTGGCGCCATCCGGACGCCGTCACCACGGGCTGGCCCAATCTCGGGCTGATGCAGCACATCGCCGCCACCGCCGAGCGCGCCAGGTTCGACATGTTCTTCCTGGGCGACGGCTTCGCCACCGGCTACGGCGAGCACCCCTCGACGATCGGCAAGTTCGAGCCGATGACCCTGCTGGCGGCGCTCGCCATGACGACGTCGCGGCTCGGGCTCGCGGCGACCGGCTCGACGACCTATGGCGAGCCCTATCACCTGGCTCGGGCCTTCGCCTCGCTCGACCACATCTCGGGCGGCCGCGCGGCCTGGAACGTGGTGACGACGGCCTATTCCAAGTCGAGCGCGGTGTTCGGCCGGCAGCATCCGCCGCATGCCGAGCGCTACGCCATGGCCGAGGAGTTCGTCGAAGCCTGCCGGCTGCTGTGGGACAGCTGGGACGACGACGCCTTCATCGGCGACAAGCAGGAAGGCCGCTTCGTGAGGCCGGGCAGCCTTCACATCCCCGATTTCAAGGGCAAGTACTTCACGGTCGAGGGCGCGCTCAACGTGCCACGGCCGCCGCAAGGCCATCCGGTGCTGATCCAGGCCGGCTCCTCGGGCCCCGGCCAGGCGCTGGCGGCCCGCATCGCCGACGTGGTCTTCACGGCGCAGAACGATCTCGACGAGGCGCTCGCCTTCACCCGGGCGCTCAAGGCCCAGGTCGCGGGCTTCGGGCGCAGAGCAAGCGACGTGCTGGTGATGCCGGGCGTCATGCCCGTGGTCGGCACCACGGAGGCCGAGGCGCAGGCGACCTTTGCCGAACTCAACCGCAACATCGATACCGCCCAGGCCTTCACCGTGCTGTCGGAGCGACTCGGCATGGAGATGTCGGGCCATCCGATGGACGGGCCGGTGCCGACACCGCCCGAGACCGAGCATCTCAAGAGCCGCGCGGCGCTGCTGATGGAGATGGCGCGGCGCGAGAAACTCACCTTGCGCGACCTTTACTATCGCGTCGCCGCGGCGCGCGGCCACCTGCTGCTGGTCGGCACGCCGGTGAAGATCGCCGACGCGCTGCAGCGCTGGTTCGAGTCAGGCGCTGCCGACGGCTTCAACGTCATGCCGCCGTATTTCCCCGGCCAATTCGACGCCTTCGCCGACAAGGTCGTGCCGATCCTGCAGGAACGCGGCGTGTTCCGCGCCGACTACACCGGCCGCACCCTCCGCGACCATCTCGGGCTCTCAAGGCCGCTGCGCTAACTGCGCCAACCGCCGATCGGGGGAGTTGGCGCAGTTGGCGCACCCGACTCATGCGTCCTCTCCGCGCTACGCGCAGGGAGGAATCGGTTAGCGCAGTTAGCGCCCCGCCCCCGCCTTTCCTCCCCATTCACATGGGGAGGTGTCCGCGTAATCGCGGACGGAGGGGTCACAGGCCGCAGCGCGTGTGGGAC
>CAYZQZ010000113.1:0-10004 GCA_964480235.1 uncultured Reyranella sp.
CGGTCGGCCTGCGCAAGGAACCGACCGGCTGCCCGATCGGCTTCCACGCCGACGTGATCGCGACGGCCAAGCGCGACCTCAAGCCCGGCGAGATGCTGGACGGCGAGGGTGGCTACACGGTCTACGGCAAGCTCTTCCCGTCGGAGAAGTCGACGGGGCTCGGCAGCCTGCCGCTCGGCCTGGCTCACAACGTGAAGCTCCTCAAGCCGATCAAGGCCGGTCAGTCGCTGACCTATGCCGACGTCCAGATGGACGAGACCCTGACCGCAGTGAAGCTCCGCCGCGAGATGGAGCGTCTGTTCGCGCCGGCGGCAGCCAAGATCGCCGCGCAGTAACGCGCGTTCACAAGCGCGGGCCGGCGGCAGCGCTTGTAATCAAGCGCGAGAGCCGGCGCGGTGCAGAATAGGCAAGATGGCGTTTACGCCGTCATCACGCCGGCCAGCGCCGTGTAAGTCTCGGTCCAGGCAGCCTTCACCTCAGGCGTGAAGTCCGGACCGAGGCCCTTCTCCAGTGTCCAGAGCAGAGCCGCGCCGACCGGCGCGTAATGGGCGGCGGTCACGCCGTAGCCCTTGTGGCGTTCACCCAGCGCCTTCACTGCCGGCATGATGGCTTCGAGCTTGTGCAGGTTGGTCACGGCGGTGCCCAGCATCGCCATCAGCTTGACCTTCTGGTCCGTGAGATCGGCCGGAAACAGCGAGCGTGTCTCGGGTGCGATCTCGAACAGCCGATTGTAGAAGAGATCGGCGGCCGTACCGGCGATCGGCACGACCTTCTTGAAGCTCGTCTGGACCAGTTCGATATGTTGCGGCGTCATCGGCATCCCCAGGGTTTGACCTGGGGCCGGCGCCGCAAACGGCGTGCCGATATTTTACAGCGCCGCCGCCGACTCCTTGTCCTTCGAGGCCGGCTTGCCGTCGGCCTCGTCGCGCTCGGCTTCCTTCCGCGCCTTCAGGAGCTTGCGCAGGATCATGTTGCGCTTGAGCGCTGAGATGTGGTCGATGAACAGGATGCCGTCGAGATGGTCGATCTCGTGCTGGACGCAGGTCGCCAGCAGGCCTTCGCAGGTCATCTCCTGTTTCTTGCCGTCGCGATCGAGGTAGCGGACCTTCACCTGGGCCGGTCGCGCCACGTCGGAATAGTGCTCGGGCACCGACAGGCAGCCTTCCTCGTAGGTCACGTCCTCATCCGAGGCCTCGATGATCTCGGGGTTGGCCATGAACAGCGGGCCGGTCTTGACCTCCTCGCGGTCGATGTCGAGCACGATGACGCGCTTCAGCACGCCGACCTGGGGGGCAGCCAGCCCGATGCCCGGCGCGGCGTACATCGTCTCCAGCATGTCGTCCATCAGCTGACGGGTTTCGGCGTCAACCGTGTCGACCGGCTTGGACTTCTTCTTGAGCCGCGGATCGGGCGCGACGAGGATGGTCTTGAGGGCCATTTTACTTAAATATGCAACGAAATCAGGCCTTTCAAGGCCTGGCTGCGCCGCGCTTCACCATCGTGCCGACGCCGCTTTCGGTGAAGACCTCGAGCAGCAGGCAGTGCGGAATGCGGCCATCCATGATGACGGCGGCTTCGACGCCGCGATTCACGGCGTCGATGCAGTTCTCGACCTTCGGGATCATGCCCCCCGAGATCGTGCCGTCGGAAATCAGGGCTCTTGCCTGCTCGACGGTCATCTCGGGGATGAGCTGGCCATTCTTGTCGAGCACGCCCGGCACGTCGGTCAGGAACAGCAGGCGCTTGGCCTTCATGGCGCCGGCGATCGCACCGGCCGAGGTGTCGGCATTGATGTTGTAGGTCAGCTCGTCGCTGACGCCGAAGCCGATCGGGGCCACCACCGGGATGACGTCGGCGCGGCGCAGCTGTTCCAGCACCATGACGTTGATCTTGGCGGGCTCGCCGACCTGCTGAAGATCGACCTTGAGCAGCTCGCCCGTCTTGGGATCGCGCATCTCGGTGACCTTGTTGGCGAGAATGAGGTTGCCGTCCTTGCCGCAGATGCCGACGGCAGTGCCGCCGCATTCATTGATGTCGGCCACGATCGCCTTGTTGATCGAGCCAGCCAGCACCATTTCAACGATTTCCATGGTGGCGGCGTCGGTGACGCGCAGACCGTTGACGAACTTGCTCTTGATGCCGACGCGGTCGAGCATCTTGTTGATCTGCGGACCGCCGCCATGGACCACGATCGGGTTCATGCCGACCTGCTTCATCAGCACGATGTCGCGCGCGAACAGGTCGCCCAGCTTGGGGTCGGTCATGGCGTGGCCGCCGTACTTCACCACGAAGGTGGCGTCGTTGTGCCGGCGCATGTAAGGCAGCGCCTTGGAGATGGTCTCCGCCATGCGGATGAGCCGCTTCTGCTCCTTGTCCGTCTGGACCGCGACGTCCGGCATGTCCTGGGAACCCTTCAGGTTGGCAAAAGCCCTCTACCCGGGGCGGGCGAGGGCTGAGTGCGCATTTTATATCAGGCGGGCAGCGGATAGAAGATGCGCGACCGGCACGTCAAGAGATTGTTCAGCATGGACCATCCATTCGACAACGACACCCTGGCCCGGCGCGGCTTCGCCGTCGCACGCGGCCTGATCGAACCGGCCGCCTGCCGCGAACTTGCCGCGCTGTGGCCGCAGCAGGCCTTGTTCCGCAAGCACATCGTCATGCAGCGTCACGGTTACGGGCAGGGTGAGTACCAGTACTTCTCCTACCCCCTGCCCGACCCGATCGCGCGCCTGCGCGAGGCGCTCTATCCGGGGCTCGCCGAGATCGCCAACCGCTGGAACGAGGTGCTGGGCATTTCCAGGCGCTTTCCGCCGACCCTCGAGGGCTGGCTGAAAGAGTGCCATGCCGGCGGCCAGAAGCGGCCGACGCCGCTGCTGCTGCGTTACCGCGAGGGCGACTACAACTGCCTGCACCGCGATCTCTACGGCGACCTGGTCTTTCCGCTTCAGGTGGCGATTTTGCTAAGCGCGCCGGGCACGGATTTCGAGGGCGGCGAATTCATGCTGGTCGAGCAGCGCCCGCGCATGCAGTCGCGCGGCGAGGTCGTGCCGCTGCAGCAGGGCGATGCGGTGGTCTTCGCAGTCAATGAGCGTCCCAACAAGGGCATCCGCGGCTGGCACCGCACGGCGATGCGTCACGGCGTGTCGAGCCTTCGCTCGGGCGAGCGGTTCACGTTGGGCCTGATCTTTCATGATGCAGCTTAGATGCCGCGCCATTGCGCGGCTTCTAAGCGGCGGCGTGTAGCGCTGCAGGGCCAAAGGCCCGAAGCGCGGGCGCCGCACCGGGCAGAATAGGCAAGAACTCTAATTGGTGGTCAGCGTGATCTTCGAACTGATCGTATCGTACATGTTCGACACGCCGGGATATTTCGGCGCGTTCTTGTCGATCTCGATCCGCAGCATCTGGGCGCCGTTGCCGAGCACGCCGAGGACCTGCACCACGGTGCCGTTGACGCCGAGGCTGCCGATGTTCACCCGGTCGCCGGCCTTGAATTCGAACTTGGCGGGAGCCGCGGGCGCCGGCGCGGGGGCAGGCGTCGCGGTCGTCCCAGGGGCCGCGCCCTTGGGAATCGAGGCGAGCTTCGCGGTGCGCGAGTTGTACCAGACTTCCTTGTCGGCGATGGTCGGGCCGGCCGGCTTGTCGAGCGACACCTTCACCATCACGCCACCCTCGGGTACGGCCTGACCGATCTGCAGCACCGTGCCGGTATCGCCGGTGGTGCCGACTATCACCCGTTCACCGACGGAAAACGTCTGGGCCTGAGCCGCGCCCGGCCAGGCGAGAAGGGCGATCATCCAGAGGGCCGGCAGGCAGGCGCCAAGGCGCGCGAAGAATCGTTGCATCGTTGGTCTCCCCTGCCGCCAAGAATGATCAGGCGGGGCGGGCGGCGCAAGCCGCACTCACGGCTGCGCTGCGGCTGCAATCTCGGCCCGCAGCTCGGCAATGCCGAACCCGGTCTGGCTGCTGGTCGCCAGCACCTCGGGATGGGCTGCCCCATGCTTGCGGGCGACGGCCTCGGCAGCGGCGATCGCTGGCGCGATCCGGTCGGGCTTGAGCTGGTCGGCCTTGGTCAGCACGATCTGGTAGGACACTGCAGCGGCGTCGAGATTCTTCATCGTCTCGCGGTCGGCATCCTTCACGCCGTGGCGGGCGTCGATCAGCAGGCAGACGCGCTTGAGGGTCGGCCGGCCGCGCAGATAGGCTGAGGCGAGGTCCTGCCAGGTCTCCTTCATCGAGCGCGATACCTGGGCAAAGCCGTAGCCCGGCAAGTCGACCAGCATCAGCCGGCCGCCGAGATCGAAGAAATTGATTTGCCGCGTGTGGCCGGGACTGGAGGAGGTGCGGGCGAGCGAGCGGCGGCCGGTCAGCGCGTTGACCAGGCTCGACTTGCCGACGTTGGAGCGACCGGCGAAGGCGACCTCGGGCGTCGAGATCGCGATCATCGAGTCGAGCGACGCCGCCCCCGCCACGAAATCGCAGGGGCCGGCGAAGAGCTTGCGCGCCGCCTCGATTTCTCCCGGCGTGCGGCCCTCTTTGTCCGACCCAGGCATCAGCCCTTCTTGGACGAGCCTTTCCCGCCCTTCTTGGTCTCGGTTCCGCCGGTGGCGGCCGCCACCGCCACAGGCTGCGCCTTGCTGCCGATCGGCGCGCCGTGCTTGCGCATGATGTAGTACTGCTGGGCGATCGACAGCACGTTGCTCCACGCCCAGTAGATCACCAGGCCGGCCGAGAACGGCGCCATCATGAAAGTGAACATGATGGGCAGGAACTGGAACACGCGCGCCTGCACCGGATCGGTCGGCGCGGGGTTCAGCTTCTGCTGCAGGTACATGGTGACACCCATGACCAGCGGCCAGGCGCCGATGTTGAAGAAGTGCAGGATCTCCGGCACGTGCCAGGGGAAGAAGCCGAACAGCGTCAGGATGGTCGCCGGATCGGGTGCGCTCAGGTCCTTGATCCAGCCGAAGAACGGCTGGTGGCGCATTTCGATCGTCGTGTAGAGAACCTTGTAGAGCGCGAAGAACACCGGGATCTGCACCAGGATCGGCAAGCAGCCCGCCGCGGGATTCACCTTCTCGCGGCGATAGAGCTGCATCAGCTCCTGGTTCATGCGCTGCTTGTCCTCGCCGTAGCGCTGCTTGAGCTTCTCCATCTCAGGCTGCAGCGCCTTCATCTTGCTCATGGCGGCGTAGGACTTGTTGGCGAGCGGGAAGAACACCGCCTTGACGATCACGGTCAGGATCAGGATCGCGACGCCGAAATTGCCGACCTGCACGTAGAGCCACTCGAGCAGCCAGAACAGCGGCTTGGTGAAGAACCAGAACCAGCCCCAGTCGATCGTCAGGTCGAACTTCTCGATGCCGAGTTTGCTCTCGTAGTCGCTGATCACCCGAACGATCTTGGCGCCGGCGAACAGATGCGCGTCGCTCGCGCCCGTAGCGCCCGGCGCCACGGTGACGCCGGCGCCGACATAGTCGACCTGGTACTTGGTGTTGGGCGCGGCCCCGGTGCCCTTAAGCGTGACGTCGACCTTGGCCTTCTGGTCGGGGATCAGCGTCGCCATCCAGTACTTGTCGGTGATGCCGACCCAGCCGCCGGTGGTCGACAGCTTCTGCTGCTTGTTGTCCTTGAAATCGGAGTAGCTGAATTCCTTGAGGCTGCCGTTGAGCACGCCGTACGGTCCCTCGTGCAGCACGTAGGTGCCCTCGGCCTTGGGCTCGCCGAAGCGCACGATCAGGCCCCACGGGAACAGCGTGATCGGCTTGTCGGTCTTGTTCTCGACGCTCTGCTTCACCGTGAACATGAAGTGATCGTCGAGCGCCACGGTGAGCGCGAACAGCAGCCCCTGCCCGTTGTCCCAGGTGAGCTTCACCGGCTTGCCGGGGACCAGCGTCGTCTGGTCGGCGGTCCACAGCGAATCGGGGCCCGGCATCTTCAGCGCGGCATCCGACGAGGACCAGCCGAACTCGGCGTAGTAGGGGTGCGCGGTGCCTTCCGGCGCCAGCACGTCGACCGGTGGACTCTTGGGATCGAGCTCGGTGCGGTACTTCGTGAGCTGCACGTCGTCGATGCGCGCGCCCTTGAGATTGATCGAGCCGATCAGTTCCGGCGTGTTGAAGGAGATGCGCGGGTTGCGCGCCAGCGCGTCCTTGAGGCTCAGGACCTGTTGCTGCTGCGTCGGCGTCCCGCTTGCCGGTGCACCGGGCGCAGCCGGGGCATTACCGGTCTGGCCGGGCGCCGGCGAGGTCGGAGTGGCGGCCTGCTGTTGCGTCTGCTGCGGCGGCTTGCTGGGAAAGGCGTACTGCCAGCCCGTGATGATCAGCACGGACAGCACGATCGCGATGATGAAATTCTTCTGGTCCATTTAACGCACTTTTGCGGGCGAGCAGGTAAGCCGGGAATTCGGCGGAACGGGGTCGTAGCCTTGGCCGCCCCATGGGCCGCAGCGGCAGAGTCGATGTGCGGCGAGCAGGCCGCCCTTCCAGGCGCCATGACGCTCCACGGCCTCGACGGCGTAGGCGGAGCAGGACGGCTCGTAGCGGCAGGCGCCGACGAAGAAGTAGGCGAACGTGAGCTGATACAGCCGGATCGCGCCGCGCAGGGCAGAAGACAGCATGCGGCCGGGAAACTGGCGATTTGCCGGGCCCGGCGCAAGGGACATGGGCACTGTCATGAGGTCGCTGAACCGGGGGCCGCTTCAAGGGCTTTCAGGCGGCGGAGGGCTTCCACCAGCTCATTTCGGAGGGTCGCGAAGTCGCGCTTCAGCGCGCCCTGGCGGCCGACCAGCACATAATCGAGGCCGGAACGGGCCTGGCCGGGAATGACCAGCCGGGCGATCTCGCGCAGCCGACGGCGGACCCGGTTACGGACCACGGCATTGCCGACCTTGCGGCTGACAGTGAAGCCCACGCGAACGACCGGCAGGGCAAGCTCGGCCGGAGCCGGGGCGGTCTGCAGCACGAAGCCCGGCATGGCGCAGCGCCGTCCGGCCTGGACGCGCAGAAAATCCTGACGATTGGGCAGCCGCCCGGGTCGCCGCCCCTGTCGGGGTTCGGTGCGAGCCGGCACGGCCAAGGGAGGTCGGCCGGTTAGGCGGACAGACGCTTGCGGCCCGAACGGCGGCGGTTGGCGATAACCTTGCGGCCGCCGACCGTGGCCATCCGCGACCGGAAGCCGTGACGACGCTTACGGATCAGCTTGCTGGGCTGATAAGTGCGTTTCATGACGCAACTCCTTCAAATACAAGGCCCCCGCGCGATGCGACGGGGGCGAATTCCGTGGGCGCAGGTTCTAAGCGCGCAAAAGCCTTGAGTCAACGGAGCCCGAGCCCTGCCCGCCGGCCTAAACTGGTCCCATGACCGCCCCACAGTCCCTCGTCCTGCACGGCTATCACTACAGCGTCTACAACCGGATTGCCCGGCTGGCGCTCGCGGAGAAGGGACTGACCTACGAGCGGGTCGAGGTGAACCCGTTCGACTCCGACTGGCCGGTGGCCTACCTCGCCCTGCACCCTTTCGGCCGGGTGCCAGTCCTGGTCCATGACAGCTTCACGCTCTACGAGACCGGCGCCATCACGCGATACCTGGACCGCGCCTTCCCCGGCCCCCACCTGCAGCCCACCAATCCCCGGGCGCTGGCGCGCATGGATCAGATCATCGGCGTGGTCGATTCCTACGGCTATTGGCCGATGGTGCGTCAGGTCTTCAGCCACGGATTCTTCAGGCCAAAGCGCGGCTTGGCCGGAGATCCGGCCGAAGTGGCGCGAGGACTCGAAGGATCCGCCAGGGTACTGGCCGCGCTGGAAGCGCTGGCGGCGGACGACGCCTTCCTGGTCGGCCCGACAGTGTCGCTCGCCGACCTGCATCTCGGCGCGATGATCGCCTACTTCACCGCGGCCCGCGAAGGTGCCGCGATGCTGCAGGGCCAGGCCCGGCTTTTCAGATGGTGGGATCGCTTTTCGACACGCACTGCTCTCGCGCAGACCGATCCAGGAATATGAGTCAGGGGCGATAGCCCGCACGCATCGATGTCATAGGGCATCGATATTTCAGACTTCGATGGCGCCCCGGCAGATTGCGGACACCCGAAAGGGACACCATCCGCATCAAGGAGAACCGTCATGAAATCTACGCTCACCATCGCCGCGGCACTCAGCGCGGCAATCCTGTTGGCCAACACTGCCGTGCAGGCCGCCGACCCGACCGAGAAGTGCTTCGGCATCGCCAAGGCCGGCAAGAACGATTGCCAGACCGCGACCTCCTCCTGCGCCGGCACGTCCAAGAAGGACGCGCAGAAGGATGCCTGGCTCGCTGTTCCCAAGGGCGCCTGCGAGAAGATCGCCGGTGGCTCGCTCAGCTCCAGCAAGGGCTGATCAACGAAATCGGCCGCCGCGCCCGGCATCCGCAGTCCGGCGCTCCCCGCCCCATCTCACGCCGGCAAACGGGCCGGCGGCCGACCCTTTCCGGAGGAAACACCGATGTCTTCGATGACGTACGAACCTCAACCTGCCGAAAGCCGCCTCGTGCTGCGGCTCGATGCATTGCGCACCACCGCGCGCCGCTTCCCGCTGCCACTGCTCGAGTTCGGCATGCGCCTCGCCGTCGGCGCCACCTTCTTCCGCTCCGGCATGAACAAGTACCAGAGCTTCGACACGGCGATCACACTGTTCCGCGACGAATACAAGCTGCCGCTGCTGCCGCCCGAAATTGCCGCCTATATGGGCACAACGGTCGAACTCAGCGCCCCGGTTCTGCTGGTGCTGGGATTGTTCGCCCGTCTCGGCGCGGCCGCTCTGCTGGTGATGACCCTCACCATTCAGTTCCTGGTCTATCCGGAGAACTGGCCCGAGCATCTGATGTGGGCCTCGATCCTGGCTTATGTTCTCAGCCGCGGCCCGGGCGCGCTCTCGCTCGACCGCATCGTCGCCTTCAACCTGTTCGGCCGCGCCTAGCCGATACACAGAGGAGACCGCCATGGCCCGGCCGCACATCGTGATCGTCGGCGCGGGCTTTGGCGGCCTGAGCGCCGCGCATGCGCTCTCCGGCGCCGATGCCGACGTCACCGTCATCGACCGGCGCAACTACCATCTCTTCCAGCCGCTGCTCTATCAGGTCGCGACCGCCGGCCTGTCGCCGGCGCAGATCGCCTCGCCGATCCGCGCCATCCTGCGCGATGCTGCCAATGTGCGCGTCGTCCTGGGCCGTGTGACCGGCGTCGACAAGGATAAGCGCACCGTCACCCTGGAAGACCGCACCGTCGCCTACGACCAGCTCGTCATCGCCACCGGGGCACGGCACGCCTATTTCGGTCACGACGAATGGGAGGGCGTGGCGCCCGGCCTCAAGAAGATCGACGACGCCACCATGATCCGCCGCCGCATCCTGCAGGCCTTCGAACATGCCGAGGTCAGCGACGATCCCGCCGCGCGGCAACGCCTGCTGACCTTCGTGGTGATCGGCGCCGGCCCGACGGGCGTCGAGATGGCGGGGGCGATCGCCGAGCTTGCCAAGGTGGCGCTGCGCCATGACTTCCGCACCATCAACCCGACCGAGGCACGCATCGTGCTGATCGAAGCCGGTCCGCGGGTTCTGGCAGCCTTCCCGCCGATGCTGAGTGCGGCGGCCCAACGCTCGCTCGAGAGTCTGGGAGTCGAAGTACGCCTCGGGACGGCCGTGACGCAGTGCGACGACAAGGGTGTCGCGATCGGCGGCGAGCGGCTCGAAGCCGCGACCATCATCTGGGGTGCTGGCGTCGCGGCCTCCCCGGCCGCCAAGTGGCTCGGGGCCGGGAAGGATCGCGCCGGCCGCGTTGTCGTCGGCCCCGACCTCACCGTGCCCGGCCATCTCGAGATCTTCGTGATCGGCGACACCGCGCAGGCCATGGGAGCAGACGGCAAGTCGCTGCCCGGTCTCGCGCCCGTCGCCAAGCAGCAGGGCGCGTATGTCGCGCGCGTGCTGCGGGCCCGGCTTGCCGGCAAGCCCGCGCCCGGGCCATTCCGCTAC
>CAYZQZ010000114.1:0-9966 GCA_964480235.1 uncultured Reyranella sp.
GCCCTCGTAGAAGCAGTCCACGGGACAGACCTCGACGCAGTCCATGTACTTGCACTTGATGCAAGCTTCGGTCACGACATAGGTCATCAACGGCTCCGGTTGCGAGCGGCCGCGTGCTTAACGCGTGCCCGAGGACAGCGCAAGGCTTCCGAATCACGCAGAGTCAATTTCATCATACAACGCCCGCGCCTCAGGTGCAGGTCCGCGACGCTCGCCCAGGGCAACGATCCGCACGATCCTCACTTTTGGGCCGAGCGCGAAGGTCAGCACCATGCCCGGCGACACCGATGCGTGCGGCTTGTCGGTCACGCGCCCGTCGACGCGGCAGCGCGCCTTTTCCACGTAGCGTGTGGCGAGCGTTCGGGTCTTGAAGAAGCGCGCGTGCCAAAGCCACTTGTCGAGCCGCATGCGGACTCAGGTTCGAAGCAAAGGCGGCTACTTCTTTCCGCCGAGCTTCAGCTCGAGCAACTTGGCAAACGGCGAATCGGCTGCCGCATCGCCCTTCTTCTCGGTGGTGGCGTAGAGACGCAGCGCCGGGCCGCCCGAATCGCGGCGCGGCGGACGCGGCCCCCGGCGATCCTCACGGGGAGGACCGTCGCCCTTCGGCACGTCGTGGCGCGGCTTGCCGTCCGAGCGGGGTCCGAAGTCGCGTTTCGGACCGCGCGGCGCCTCGCCTTCGCGTTTCGGCGAATCGGCGAAGAACTGTCGTTCGTTCGGCCGGCCCTCACGCCCAGCAGGCCGCTCGCGGCGGCGCTGCTCGCGACGCTCGCGTTCCTGCAGGCGCTGACGCTCGCGCTGCTCTTCGCGCTCGCGCACGAAGCGCGGCTTCACCGAGAAGGCGAACAGCGGCCCATGCTCGTCCGACGGCGGATGCACGCGATAGCCCAGTGCGCGCAAAACGTTGGCCATCTCGGGTTCGGAGCAGCCGACAAGCGACATCATTTGTGGCGTGGCGCGGAACCAGCCTGGCGGCAGGGGCCTAGGCTCTGTCTTCTTGGATTGTTCCGGTACGACCTCGGCGGCAGGCGTCTCCGTAGCCGTGGCTTCCTCCGCCTTCGTCTCTTCGGCGGGAGCGGAGTCAGCCGTGACCGGTGCAGGCTCTTCGGCCTTGATCTCTTCGACGGCCGGCTCGGGGGAAGGTTCAGTCGCTGGTTCGGGGGCAGGCTCCGACGCAGATTCGACTGGGGCGTCGGCCGCGTGTGCCTCGGCGACTGGCGTCTCGGCGGCCTGCTCGCTTTCGCCGAACGCGGCGGCGACGATCGCCCATTCGCTGATCTCGGCATCCGTCGCGGGTGCTGGAATCACGGTGCCATCGGCCTTTTCAGCCTTTGGCGAATTCCGCTTCTCCTGCTGCTGCGCCTGGCGCGCCTTCTCGCGGCTCTCGCGCACTGCCTGGCGTGCCATCGCGGCCAGGCGCTCGACCATGTCGGCGCGGATCGCGTGATCGCCCAGCGGCAGATAGCCGATCGTGCCGTAGAAGTCGCGCTCGGCGCCCGGCGGCAGATCCATCGACGTGCGGCCTTCGGCCGGCAGCGGCGGGATCGTGTCGCGGCTCTTCGACACCATCCAGAGGCCGGCACGCAGGCGAATCGGCACCGGCTTCAGCATGCTCGGGAAATAGAGCGAGAAGACGCCGACGCGCACGCCGAGCTTGGCGAGCGCCTTGCGGTCCTCGTCGCCCAGTTCGGCGAGTTGCTGCTCGATCGGCCGCCGCGGCAGCACGCCGAGATTTTCGCTGAGCTGGAAGACGATGCCGCGCGCACCCGCCGGCAGTTGCTCGGAGGAAGCGCGAGCATCCATCAATTCGCTAAGGCCGAGACGAATGCGGGTCTCGACCCAAGTCGAGGCACGCTTGCGCACTTCTTCGCGCGACGGGCCGTCGAGCAGGTCCGAGGCCAGCGCCTCGACTTTGGGCGCCAGCACGTCGCCGCTCGGCAACAGGCGGGCCACCGGTCCGCCACCCCAGCAAATGCGCAACTGGCCGTCGAACACCAGCTCGCCGTCGGGCGCGTTGGCGAAGGCCTGCAGGCGCGCCGGCAGATCCTGACGCAGCGCCTTCAACGCAGCACTCAGCACGGCCTTCTGGTCAGCATGGCCTTCGGTTGCATCCGGCACGAAGCGGAAGCCCTCGATCTTGCCGAGATGCTCGCCCTCGACCGTGACCTCGCCGGCAGCGGCGACAGACGACGTCATTTCACCCTCATCACGCAATCTTCTTACAAGCAACGCGGCCCGTCTATCGACAAACCTTTGCGTCAGCCGCTGATGCAGCACGTCCGACAGCCTGTCCTCGAGCGCCCGCGCCCTCTCTTGCCAGTGCACCGCACGCTGAATCCAGTCCGCGCGATGCGAAATGTAGGTCCACGTCCGCACATGGGCGATTCGCGCCATCAGTGTATCGATGTCGCCGTCGTACCGCTCCAGCCGCTTGATATGGCCGTCGATCCAGTCCTCGGGAAGTCTCTCCCCACCTTGTGTCAAATGGGTGAACAGCTGGCCGAGCAGCGCGGTGTGTTCCTCGGTCATGGTCTTGCGGAAGTCCGGCACCTGGCAGACCTCCCAGAGCAGTCGCACCTTCGCCGACGAGCGCAGGCGCGGCAGGAAATCCGACTGCTTGGCCAGCGTCTGCAGCGCGAGCTGGTCGTCCTGCTCGCGCACCCGCTGGAGGGCGGCATGCGGCGGCGGTTCATTGAGCGACGCAATCAGGCTTTCGATCGAACGGAAGTCGAGTTCGGTGTTGCGCCACTGCACGTCTCGCAGCGGGTCGAAGCGATGGTTCTCGATCGCCTCGACCGTTTCCTCGTCCAGCCCGCTGACGTCGATCGTGGTGCCGAACGTGCCGTCGTTCATGTGCCGGCCGGCGCGGCCGGCGATCTGCGCCAACTCGACGTTGCGCAGCGGCCGCATCTGCCGGCCGTCGTACTTGCGCAGGGAGGCGAACCAGACATGGTTCACGTCCATGTTGAGGCCCATGCCGATCGCGTCGGTCGCGACCAGGTACTCAACCTCGCCCGACTGGAACATCTCGACCTGCGCGTTGCGGGTGCGCGGACTGAGCGCGCCCATCACGATCGCCGTGCCGCCGCGCTGGCGGCGGATCAATTCGGCGATCGAATAGATCTCGTTGGCCGAGAAACCCACCACTGCCGAGCGGCGCGGCAGGCGCGTCGCCTTCTTGGAGCCGACATAGGAAAGCTTCGAGAAGCGCGGCCGCGCTATCACGTCAATGTCGGGCAGCAGGCGATTGAGCACCGGCCGGATCGTGTCGGCACCCAGCAGCATAGTTTCATTCATGCCGCGTGCGTGAAGGATGCGGTCGGTGAAGAAATGGCCCCGTTCGGGATCGGCCGCCATTTGCACTTCGTCCACGGCGAGGAAGGATACCGACCGGTCGATCGGCATAGATTCGACGGTGCAGATGAAATATCGCGCCGAAGCCGGCACGATCTTCTCCTCGCCGGTGATCAGGGCGACCTGGCCGGCGCCCTTCAGCCGCACGATGCGATCGTAGTTCTCGCGCGCCAGCAGGCGCAGCGGAAAACCGATCATGCCGGACTCGTGGCCCAGCATGCGTTCGATCGCGAGATAGGTCTTGCCGGTATTGGTCGGGCCTAGAACGGCCGTCAGGCGACCGGAGGCGCTGGCGAGCGACATTGATCGAACTTGGCCCTTGGGCAGGGCCCGCGCAAGGCGCCGTCTTCAGCCCGCCGCGCCAGCTTTGAGTTTGTTGCAGCCCAGGATCGGACCGAGATCGGTGCCCTGGACCAGCACGGCGATGCTCTGCTGCGGGCGGAAGCGGTCGGCGGCGACGGCGAAGGTCGCTTCCTGTCCGTCCCACGGGGCGACCTTCTCGAGGCGGCGCACGACGTTGAAGTTGTCGAGCGTGCTGCCGGTGTTCTCGCCGCGCGGCACCTTCGTGCTGTGATGACGATCATAGACGGCGAGCGTAATCTCCGCCGGTCGGCCGATCGCCAGGGCATCGAGCCTGATCGAGAGGCCGCCGTCGCCGGTTCGCTTCAGCTGCGGCGTCGCTCGCGGCCCGCGCCGCGCGCGCATGCGGTCGATCATCTCGTCGACCTCGCCCGGTCGTGTGCCGGGCTCGTGGGTCAGCCCGTCGAACACCATCTCCGGCGTGTAGACGTAGCGCTGCTTGAGGACACGAGCGTAGGCGCGCTGGCGCTCGGTCGCGTCGGCCGAGGCGAAGGGGTCCTTCCAGCCGATATAGTCCCAGTAAGTGACGTGAAACGAGAGCGCCACGGTGTCGGCGCGCTCTGCCAGCCGTCCCAGCATCTTGTCGGCCGGTGGACAAGAACTGCAGCCCTGCGAGGTGAAAAGCTCGACCGCCCATGGACCGTCCGGGGCTGCCGATTTGGCCGCTGACACGGTGGGGAGGAGGGCACTGCCGCCCAGGAGACCGGCGGCCCCTAGGAGGGCGCGACGGCGCGGAAGGGTGAAAGCGGTCATGGCTTCAACATGTTGGCGCCTCCGCCGGCCGACCAATCAACAAAGAGTTAGCCGTGCATGGACTCTTGTGATGTAACAATATAACAAAACTCGCATGCATGACCGGATTTCCCATCCCCCGGTTTCCATGGGAACAGCCCTCCTGGCCATGAGCGCGCCGGCGCGCGTTCTGGGCGCGCTCGCCGTGACGGCGGCGCTGTGGCTGTGCGTCTGGTGGGCGTTGTGAGGATGTTCTCGTGAAGTCCGCCCTGAAGCTGGTCGACCTGACCGTGAGCTACGACCGCCATCCGGCGGTGCATCACGTCACGGCCGAGATTCCTGCTGCCGAGATGACGGCCATCGTCGGCCCCAACGGCGCCGGCAAGAGCACCTTGCTTAAGGCGCTGCTCGGACTGGCGCCGCGGGTCGAGGGCCGCATCGAATGCACCGCGCGCCGCATCGCCTACCTGCCGCAGCAGGCTGAGATCGACCGTTCCTTTCCGATCACGGTGTTCGATACGGTGCTGCTCGGCCGCTGGTCGCGCTTCGGCGGCTTTGCGAGGGCGGGCGCCGACGACCTTGACGATGCCGGGCATGCGATCGAGTCGGTCGGATTGAGCGGCTTCGAACGACGCCCGATCGACACGCTCTCGGTCGGCCAGTTCCAGCGTGTGCTGTTCGCGCGCCTGCTTCTGCAGGACGCCGATCTTGTCCTGCTGGACGAACCTTTCGCGGCGATCGACGCCAAGACCGTCGCCGACCTGATGAAGGTGATCCAGCGCTGGCGCGACGAACAGCGTACCGTGGTCGCCGTCCTGCACGATATCGACCAGGTGAAGCGCGACTTCCCGCATGCGCTGCTGCTCGCGCGGGAACTGGTAGCGTCCGGTCCTACGCAGCGCGTGCTGTCGTCGGAAAATCTCCTGAGGGCGCGCGCCATGGCCGAGGCCTGGGACGAGCATGCGGGTACCTGCGAGGCCCCGGTTCGCGAACAACCTCGCCTCAGCGCCTGAACCGATCATGCTTTACGACCTGCTGATCGGTCCGTTCGCCGATTTCGGCTTCATGCGCCGCGCGTTGATCGCGTGCCTTGCGCTCTCGGTCGCCGGTTCGGCGATCGGCGTGTTCCTCATCCTGCGCCGCATGAGCCTGATGGGCGATGCACTGGCGCACGCGCTGCTTCCCGGCGCCGCGCTCGGCTTCCTGCTGGGCGGCCTCTCGCTGCCCGCGATGAGCCTGGGCGGCTTCGTTGCCGGTCTCGCCACGGCCCTGGTGTCGGGCGCGATCGCACGCTTCTCCTCGATGCGCGAGGATGCGAGCTTTGCCGCTGCGTACCTGACGGCGCTGTCGCTCGGCGTGCTGATCGTCTCCCTGCGCGGCACCGCGGTCGACCTGATGAACATCCTCTTCGGCGCCATCCTCGGCGTCGACGACCAGGCGCTGCTGCTGATTGCCGGCGCGGCAACCGTCACCCTCGTGGGGCTTGCTGCCATCTACCGGCCGCTTGTGGTCGAGTGCTTCAATCCCGGGTTCCTCGCCGCCATGGGCGTGCGTGGCGCGCTCTATCACTATCTTTTCCTTGCGCTCGCCGTGCTGGTCATGGTCGCGAGCTTCCAGGCGCTCGGCACCCTGATGGCGCTCGGCCTGATGCTGCTGCCGGCAGTCGCCGCGTCGTTCTGGGCGCGCGAGGTCTGGTCGATGACCCTCATCGCCGCGCCCATGGCCTTCCTGTCGGGCGCGATCGGCTTGCTGGTCTCGTTCCACGCCGGCCTGCCCTCGGGCCCGCTGATCGTGCTCATCGCCAGCCTGTTCTTCCTCGGCTCGCTGCTGCTGGGCAGCCGCGCCTCGGTGCGCGCACGCCTGTCGCATCCGGTGCATCTGCGCGGCTAAACTCCGTCCAATGACTTTGGACACCAACACGCAGGTGGCGCTCGCCGCGCTCGCGATCGGCGCCGCCTTCGGCGCGCTCGCCCGCTGGTCGGGCTTCTGCCTACGTGGCGCGGTCGAGGATGCGCTGACCACCGACAATGCCCCGCGCTTGCGCGGCTTTCTCGCCTCCATGGCGGTCGGCATTGTCGTCACCCAGTCGCTGGTCCTGCTGGGCCGTCTCGATCTCTCCAGGGCCATCGTGCTGCCGGGGTCGTTGTTCTGGGGCGGCGCCCTGCTCGGCGGGGCGATGTTCGGCGTCGGCATGGTGCTGACGGGAGGTTGCGGAACGCGGCTGCTGGTGCTCGCCGCCGGCGGCAATCTGCGCTCGGTGGTTTCCTTCGTTGTCTTCGCCCTCGTGGCCTACGCCACCATCCGCGGCCTGCTCGCGCCGTCGCGCACGTTCCTGTCGAGCGTGAGCTCGATGAAGCTCGCGCAGCCGGTGCTGCCGGTCGTGGTCGGCGCTGCGGTCGTCGTCGCCGCGCTCGCCTTCGTCGTCTGGCGCAAGGTGCCGGCAAAGCATCTGATCGCCGGCGTCCTGATCGGCCTGTTGGTGCCGCTGGGTTATCTCGCCACCGCAGTACTGGGCGCCGACGATTTCGAACCTGTGCAGGTCGAGAGCCTGAACATGACGCGCGCCGGCGGCGATGCGCTGATGTACCTGCTGATCTGGACCGGCGCGAAGATCAACTTCGGCATCGCCTTCACCGGCGGCATCCTGCTCGGCGCGTTCGCCGTCGCGGCAAGTCGCGGCGAGTTGCACCTCGTCGGCTTCGAGCAGCCGGCCGATCTTCTGCACTATGCCGGCGGCGCGGCGTTGATGGGCGCCGGCGGCGTGCTGGCGCTCGGCTGCACGATCGGCAATGGTCTCACCGGCATGGCTTCGCTGGCACCAACGTCGATCATCGCGCTGCCGGCGATGGTGCTGGCGGCCGCGGCAACGATGAAATGGCGTTGGAGGAACAAGTGAGCAGTCCCGTCCCCGGCGTGAGCCTCAAGACCGCGCAGGCCAACAACATCACCATGCGCTATGCCGAGATCGGCAGCGGTCCCCTGGTCCTGTTTTGTCACGGTTGGCCGGAAAGCTGGTACTCATGGCGCCATCAGCTCACGGCGGTGAGCCAGGCGGGCTTCCGCTGCGTCGCGCCCGACATGCGCGGCTACGGCGGCACCGAAGCGCCGGAGCCGATCGACCAGTACACCCTGATGCATCTGGTCGGCGACATGGCCGAACTGGTTAAGGCGCTCGGCGAGACCAAGGCGGTCATCGTCGGCCACGACTGGGGTGCACCGGTCGCCTGGCATGCCGCGATGTGGCGGCCCGATCTGTTTCCTGCCGTATGCGCCATGAGCGTCCCCTACGCGCCGCCGGGTTATGTCGACATACTCTCGGCGCTGGCCAAGCTCGGCATCAACGATTTCTACCTGCAGTACTTCCAGAAGCCCGGCGTGCCCGAGGCTGAGTTGCAGCAGGACATCAAGGGCGCACTGCGCCGCCTGTACTTCACCGCCAGCGGCGACCTCGACGATACCAAGAAGGGCTTCGGCCGCCTGCCCGACGGCACCCTGTTGGGCAACACCGCCAATCCCGACAAGCTGCCGGCGTGGCTCTCCGAAGCCGACCTCGACTACTACACGCAGGAATTTGCGCGCACCGGCTTCCGCGGCGGACTGAACTGGTACCGGAACCTGCGGCGCAACTGGGAATTGGGCGGACCATGGCGCGGCCAGCCGATCCGTCAACCCTCGCTGTTCATCGCCGGAGCCAAGGACGGCGTGCTGCGCTTCCCGGCGGCACAGGCGCAGCTCGACGCCTACCCCAAGACCCTGCCTGGCCTGCGCGGCAGCCATATCCTGCCGGGCGCCGGCCACTGGGTGCAGCAGGAACGTCCCGAAGATGTGAACCGGCTGCTGATCGAATTCCTGAAGGGGCTGTGATCCACTTCAGGTCATTCAAGGAGGCCCGGATGATCCGACTTCTCAGCGTTGCGCTCGCTGCTTTTCTCGCGGTGACCGGCATTGCTCACGCGCAGTGCGACGACGGCCCGCCGCCTCCGCCGCCGGCAGCGACACCGTCGACCTGAGCGCTGCGTGCGGACCGTGGGCCTCCAGACCCGTTCATGACCGCGACGCTGAGCTGAAGCTCCGCGGCCCGACGCGAAGGTGTCATTTCTTCGGTTCGAACTTTAGCGCCGCGCCGTTCATGCAGTAGCGATCGCCGGTCGGCTGCGGGCCGTCCGGGAAGACATGTCCGAGATGGCCGCCGCACCTGGCGCAGGTCACTTCGGTGCGCACCATGCCGTGGCTCTGATCGACCGTCGTTTCGACGGCGTTGTCCATCGGCGCCCAGAAGGACGGCCAGCCCGAGCCGCTCTCGTACTTGGTCTTGGAATCGAACAGCGCCTGGCCACAGCCGGCGCACAGGAACGTGCCGGTGCGCTTCTCGAAGTTGAGCGGGCTCGATCCCGGCCGTTCCGTGCCATGGCAGCGCAGCACGTGGTGCTGCAGCGGGTCGAGCTCCTTCTGCCACTCGGCATCGCTCTTCTGGATCTTCGAAGTTTCGTCCTTGGTCGTCATTCTGGACTCCCGTCAAACCAGGGTTCGCAATTCGTTGGTCGCCACCGATAGCATGGCGAGATCGATTTGGCCTGCGCCGGCAATCTCCTCGCGTAGCCGGTCGATTCGTTCCAGGGCGAGCCTGCGCGGCCTGCTCCAGCGCTCCACCGCCCGCTCAGCATCACCCTCGCCGGGCGCCGCCCGCAGCGCCGAGGCCAGCAGGTCGGCCTGCAGCGAAGCCAGCTCGTCCGATATGGTGATGGCCGCCTGCGAAGGCCACTGCCCGTCGCGCGGCAATTTTTGCGCGGCGTTGGCGAGGCCTGCCAGCGACAGGCGTTCGCCCAACCGGAAATAGAGCCGCGCTGCATTCTCGAGCGGCTGGCCGTTCGCTTCCGCAGCCAGCATCAGGTCGCCTGCCGCGGCGAGGGTCTGCAGCGCCGCCGCGCGCCGCGCCAGCGCCGAAGGCGCGCCGAGCGCCTCCAGAGCCGCGATGCGTTCCTGAAGGGCAGCACTCTCGGCGGCGCCGATCAGGTCGGCCGGCAGTTCGTCCAGGGCATCGACCGCCGCGCCCAGCCGGCGCGTCGCCTCCATCGTGTCGATTGGTTGCGGCAATCGGCGCAGCAGCCATTGCACGGCGCGGCTCATGAATCGCTGCGAGGCGACCAGCATGCGCGTCTGCGCCTCGGCCTTCAGCATGGGATCGAGCGCCTCGACGTCGGCCCACAGGGCGCGCAGCTTCCAGGCATCGCGTACCACGGTGAAAGCGCGGGCAATCGCGGCGGCCGGTGCGCCGGTGCGCTGGGCGACGCTGCGCACGAAGGTCGGGCCGCAGCGGTTGACCAGCGAGTTCACTACCTGGAGCGTCGCAATCTCGCGGCGCAGGCGATGATCGCGGATAGAGGTTTCGAACTTCTGCTGCAGGGTGCTCGGGAAGTAGCGCTGGAGCTCCTCGCGCAGCAGCGGATCGTCGGGCAGGTCCGACGGCAGGATCTCGTCCTTGAGGTCGATCTTGGCGTAGGCCAGCAGCACGCAAAGTTCCGG
>CAYZQZ010000115.1:0-9956 GCA_964480235.1 uncultured Reyranella sp.
CATGTCGCCGTCGCGGGAGGCCAGCGCCCAGCGCGCCAGCAGGCCGAGGCCCACGGCGTTCTCCGGCATCAGGCCGGTGCGCTGCACCGCTTCCTGGAAGTTCAGCAGACAGAGATAGTTCTCGCGGCCCTTGCGGATCACGACCCGGCGCCGCTTCTCGGCGGAGTCGCGGTGCAATCGGTCGAGTTCGTTGTCGATCTGGCGCTGCAGATTGCGGGTGTAGGTCGCGATCCAGACTGGCGCGCCATTCTTCTCGGCCCACAGCGAGGCCGGCGCGACATAGCCCAGGGTTTTGCCGACGCCGGTGCCAGCCTCCACCAGCACGACGTTGGGCCTGTCCTCTTCCTCGCGCGGCGCGAAGGCCTGGCTGGCGGCCGAGGCGTAGTCGCTCTGAGTCGGCCGCGCCTCGGCCATGTTGGGCCCCGCGGCGACCATCTGGGCGAGCCGCAGGCGGGCCTCGCGCGGTTCGACTGGCTCGCTGGACGGCGGTGGTGCGGGCGGCGGATCTTCCCAAGCCGGCAAGCTCTTCCAGATGTCGAGCCCGGCTCCCGGGCGGGGCTTGCGCGCCGGGTTGGGATCGATGTTGAGGGCCCGCAGTACCGTCTCGCCCCAGACCCAGCTGCCGCGCGCCATGCTGAGCGCGATGTCCTTCAGCTCGGGCGAGGCGAGGGCGGCCATGTCCTCGAGTTCATCGACCAGCGACTTGGCGATTGCGGGCAGAGTGGCGAGCTCGTCATCGGAGGGAAGATCGAGCGCCTCGGCCAGTCCTCGCACGGTGGGCAGGCAGAACGACGCCGGGCGCACGAAGGCATAGAGCTCGAGCAGGTCCCGCGCCGGAAGCGAGTCGAGTCCCAGCCGCGCCGCGATGGCCGGCGCGTGCACGCAGAGTGGTGGGTTGCCGGCGGCACGCAGGGCTGCGTCGGGCGCGGAGAGCCGCTCGATCTCGCCGTCGGGCGTCAGCCACAACGCGCCGCGTGCCGTCGCGACCAGGGCGGGGATTGCCATCCATGGTGAATATCACACCCCATTCCGCCGATGCACCGCGCGTCGGTTGCAATTATGCTTGGGGCATGAAGCCGGCGAAGCCCCTTGCAGGCGCGATGGAGCGGCGCTCCGTCAACGTGACCGGCATGATCGTCGACGGCGCCCCGGGAGGCGACATCTGCCGGCATCTCATTCCTGTCACCTGGAGGCATTGATGCGGCGCCATCCGCTGCGACGTCGTCTTTTGCTCGGGGGGGCGATGGCCGCGGGTCTCGTGCGTGGAGCTCAGGCGGCCACCACCGACGCGATCGTAGTCGGTGCCGGCATTGCGGGCCTCGCCGCGGCCCGCGTGCTGCTCGGCGCCGGCAAGAGCGTCCTGGTCCTGGAGGCGCGCGATCGGATCGGCGGGCGGGTCTATACTGACAGGAGCCTGGGATTCGATTTCGACTGGGGCGCGCCGACGTCGATCGTCCCGAGGCGGGACGCCGCCATCCTGGTCGGCGGCAAGGAACTCACGCGCGAAGACTATGATCGCTTCGAGACGGTGTCGGCTGAAATGGAGAAGCGCGTTGCCCAGCTGCGGCAACAGCGTCCCGGTTTCGATCCGACGACGCTGATCCAGCCCGGCGATCTGCTGGAAAAGCTGGCGCTCGCACAGTTGCTGCGCCGCACGCCGTCCTTTCCGCCGATTGTGGTCCAGATCGACATCAAGCCCGCCGCCGGCCAGCCGATCCGGCTCAACACCCGCGTGCTTCGCGTCGATTCGACCGGATCACCGGTCCGCGTGGTGACCTCGACCGGCGAATACGCCGCGCGGACTGCGATCATAACCGTGCCGACCGGCGCGATGCCCGATGTCGGATTCGCGCCGCCCCTCAGCACGGCCAAGCGTGCGGCGATCGGGGCCCTGCCGATGGCGTACTACGACAAGGTCGCGGTCGCCTTCACGCAGAAGGTGATCGATGTGCCGGCCGATGCCCGCATCTTGGCGCTGGTTTCGAAGGGCGGCCAGGACCGCGTGGTCCAAGCGTTGCTCCGTCCGCAGGGCCATGAAGGCGCGATCCTGTTCTTTCCCGGGGAGGAGGCGCGGCAGATCGAGGCCGGCGGGCCGACGGCGGCCGGCTCGACAGCCATGTCGCTGCTCGCCGACATATTCGGCGCGAAAGTGCGCAGCGCCTTCGCCGGCGCGCGCTCGACGCGCTGGAGTGAGGACCGCTACGCACGTGGCGCCTGGTCGATCGGACCTGAGTTAGAGCGTGCCGTGCTGGCGCGGCCGCATCACGACAAGGTGCTGTTTGCCGGCGAGGCGACGGCCGACGGCAGCCTGATGGGTGCGCACGCCTCCGGTCAGCGCGCCGCGAAAGAGGCGCTGGCGATTCTCGGGCGTGCCTAGAACAGCACTTGAGGACGATGTCAGCGGCGATCGGCGAACAATGCGAGTGCCGCGGCGAGCAACAGCGAAACGGCGGCGGCCAGCGAGGGCAGGGTCAGGCTGCCGGTGAGATCGTAGGCGTAGCCCGCGAAGGCCGGCCCGACGATCTGGCCGGCACTGAATACTGCCGTCATCAGGCCGAGACGCGCTCGTGGGTCTCCCGTGCCGCGTTCGCGGGCAGCGATCAGGCCGAGCGCAGTGAGGCCCATGAAAGTCCCGCCGAGCAGCACCGCTGCCAGCACGATCGCCGGCGTGCTGACCCACAACACGGAGGCGGCGACGCCGATCGCCTCGACGAAGGCGGCAAGTGCGAAGCCCTTCAGGATTCCCCAGCGCGCGGCGACGGCGTTCCACAAGACCGTCGAGGGCGCCGCGCTGAGTCCGACGAAGATCCAGGCAAACGGCTCGAGCGGCGCCAAGGCGGGTGCCGCGCGAATCAACGCCATCAGGAAGGTCGCGGTGATGACGTAACCGAAGCCGAACAGGCTGTAGGCCACGAGTAGGGCCGCAAAGCCGCCGGCCGCCTTTGTGCCGGAGGTTGCCGCAGTTGGCGCAGCGCTGTCCTGGGCGGGGACCAGCAGGACGACGCCGATGGCGGCGGCCAGCGACAGGGTTCCGGACGCGAACCACAGGCTTGGCCACGGCGCGTGGCCCGCGAGCAGGATGGCGACTGCGGCGGCCGAGAGGGCGATGCCCGAGCCGACGCCGGCGAAGTGAAGGGCCGAAAGGCCGGGCCTGCCGGCGCGCGCCAGCCGGTCGAGTACCAGTGCCGAGCTGAAGATCAGCGCGAACGCCGAGGCCACGCCCGCCGCTAGGCGCAGCACCATGAAAAGCGCGAGCGACTGGGTGAGGCCCATCGCAGCGAGGCAGAGCGCGTTGGCCGCGAGACCCAGCATCAGCCAGAAGCGGCGCGTGCCGGGCAAGCCGGGCCATGAGGCGAGCAGCGCGCCCGCGAGGTAGCCCACGAAGTTCGCCGAGGCGATCAGCCCGGCCGCGCTCTTGCTGAGCGGCACCGCCTCGACCATCGGCGGCAGGATCGGCGTGTAGACGAAGCGGCCGATGCCGATGCCGGCGGCCATGGCCAGAAAGCCGCCCATGGCGATCGAAAAGGGCGCCAGCGAGAGGGGACTTTTCTTCATGGTGGCCGCGCACTTTGGTCCGGTGGCAACGGCAGCGCAAATGCCCTAATTTGGTCCTTCCATGTCTCAGATCGATCGCACTCTCGCCGAGGCCGCACGCGCGTGGCCATTCGAAGAAGCCCGCAAGCTGGTGAGCCGCATTGGCGGCAAAACGCCCGCCAAGGGCTACGTGCTGTTCGAGACCGGCTACGGGCCGTCAGGCCTGCCTCATATCGGCACGTTCGGGGAAGTCGTTCGTACCACCATGGTGCGGCAGGCCTTTCAGCGGCTGAGTGACGTGCCGACGCGGCTGTTCTGCTTCTCCGACGACATGGACGGCCTGCGCAAGGTGCCGGACAACGTGCCCAACAAGGAGATGCTGGCGGCGCATCTCGGCAAGCCGCTGACCTCGGTGCCCGACCCGTTCAGCAACGAGCATCCGTCGTTCGGTGCGGCCAACAATGCCCGCCTGCGCGCCTTCCTCGACTCGTTCGGCTTCGAATACGAATTCCAGTCGGCGACCGATTGGTACAGGTCTGGTCGCTTCGACAAGATGCTGCTCACCATGCTGCGGCACTACGACGAGGTGCAGGCGATCATGCTGCCGACCCTCGGCGAGGAGCGGCGTGCGACATACTCCATCTTCCTGCCGATCAGCCCGAAGTCGGGCCGCGTGCTGCAGGTGCCGCTGGTCAAGACCGATCCGGATGCCGGCACCATCGCCTACCGCGACGAAGACGGCTCTCTTGTCGAGATGCCGGTCACCGGCGGCAACGTCAAGCTGCAGTGGAAGGCCGACTGGGCCGGCCGCTGGTTCGCGCTCGAAGTCGATTATGAAATGTACGGCAAGGATCTCATTCCGTCGGCCGAACTGTCGGCGAGGATCGTGCGCGTGCTGAAGGGTCAGCCGCCGGAGGGCTTCAACTACGAGCTCTTCCTGGACAACGAGGGCAGGAAGATCTCCAAGTCCAAAGGCAACGGCCTCTCGGTCGAGGAATGGCTGCGCTACGGCACGCCCGAGTCGCTCGCCTACTACATGTACCAGGCGCCGCGCCGGGCCAAGCGCCTCTACTTCGACGTGATCCCGCGTGCGATCGACGAGTACCTCGCCTCGGTCGAGCGGGTGCCGACCGACGAGCCGGCCAAGGCCGCCGACAATCCGGCCTGGCATATCCACAACGGCAAGACCGTCGACTACCATTCCGGCGGCGTAAGCTTCGGCATGCTGCTCAATCTGGCCAGCGTTGCGCATACCGAGGACAAGGAGGTCCTCTGGCAATACCTGCGCCGCTACGTACCGGGCGCGACGCCCGAGAACGCGCCCTACCTCGACAAGCTGCTGCAGGGCGCGGTCGCCTACTTCCAGGATTTCGTGAAGGCGACCAAGAAGTTCCGACTGCCCACCGACAAGGAGCGTGCGGCGTTGACGGACCTCGCCGACACGCTGCGCCGAATCCCCGACAGCGAGACCGCCGAATTCATCCAGAACGAGGTCTACGAGGCGGGCAAGCGCCACTTCGCCAAGGAAGAGCTGCGCCAGTGGTTCCAGACGCTCTACGAGGTGCTGCTCGGCAGCTCGCAGGGGCCGCGCATGGGGGCCTTCATCAAGCTCTACGGACGCGACAACGTCGTGAAGCTGATCGACCGCGCGCTGGCCGGCGAGGACCTGAGCAAGGCCGCGTGATGCGCCTGATCGACGTTCCTGTGGTGCGTGCGACCCCCGAAAGCCTGAAGGGCTTCGGCGAGATCGTGCGAGATCCCAAGACCCATGTGGTCGAGATCGTGCCCTGGCCTGTGAAGGGCCATCGCAGGCTCGATCCCGGCACCGGCAACGAGGGCGGCACGACCGAGGGCATTTTCGCCTGCGAATGGCAGGGCAACGAGTTGCGCGGCGTCAACGCGGCGGTCGGCGGCGACTACGTGCTGGGCTATCGCAACGCGCCGGGCCATGTTCACCTCTGGCACGTCAACTATCACCCCGACGGCGGCCAGTTCTTCTGGCCGATCGACGGCAAGCCGTTCGTCGTGCCGGCGGGTCCGCCCGGAGAAGACCCCGACCTCGCGAAGTTCGTCGCCTTCTGGTCGGACGGCAGCTTCGGCATCTATCTCCATCCCGACGTGTGGCACGAGGGTCCGTTCCCGACAGCGCCGAGCGGCCGCTATTTCGACAAACAGGGCAAGGTGCATGGCCGCATCAGCTGCGATCTCAAATCGGAGCTCGGCGTGATGCTTGCTGTGCCGCTGCCGGTCTCGCTCTAGCTGATGACGATTGGCGCCGCGCTGCCGCGCCTCGAGGACGCGCGGTTGCTCACCGGACGCGGCCTCTACAGCGACGACCATTCCGCGCCCGATCAGGCCAGGGGCCATGTCCTGCGCTCACCGCACGCGCATGCACGCATCGTGTCAATCGACACCGCACCGGCGCTCGCGATGCCCGGCGTGCTGCTGGTCCTGACCGGCAGGGACGTCGTCGCCGAAGGCCTCAAGGAAGTGCCGCATATCCCGCAGGCAATGAGCCCGCCCGATATCCCGCTCGACAATCTCGACGGTACGCCGCACCTGCTGGAGCGGCCGCACATCCTGGCCGTCGACACCGTGCGCTTCGTCGGCGAGGCGGTGGCCTTCGTGGTCGCCGGAACGGTGGCCGAGGCCAGGGATGCGGCCGAGGCGATCGTCGTCGAATACGAGACCCTGAAGCCGATCGGCGACATTGCAGTCGATGCGCGGGTCGGCAATCCGCGCGCCACGCGGGCGGGCTTCGCCGAGGCGCCCTATGTCGTGCGGATCGAGACCGACATTCAGCGCGTCACCGGCGTTCCGATGGAGCCGCGCGCGGCGCTCGGCGCCTACGACCCTGCGACCGGGCGCTACACGGTGCATGCCGGCGGCGGTGCGATCGTTCGGCCCAAGAAGGAGATCGCGATCATCCTGGGCCTCGAGCCCGAACAGGTGCGGGTGATCGCACACGATGTCGGCGGCAACTTCGGCACCCGCAACTTCCTCTATCCCGAATTCGTGCTGGTCGCCTGGGCATCGAAGAAGGTCGGCCGGCCGGTAAAGTGGACGTGCGACCGCAGCGAGGCGTTTCTCAGCGACTATGCCGGCCGCGACCTGCGGGTGGAGTCGGAGCTGGCGCTGGCCGAAGACGGCAGGTTCCTGGGCCTGCATGCCAGCGCCACGAGCAATCTTGGCGCCTACACCGCCTCGTTCATTCCGCTGACCAAGGGCACGCAGCTGATGACCAGCCTGTACGACCTGCCGGCGGTCGCACGGGCAAGGGGCGTGCTGAGCAACAGCCAGAGCACGGCGCCCTATCGCAGCGCCGGCCGGCCCGAAACCATGTTCGTGATCGAGCGGCTGATCGACATGGCCGCACGCCAGCATGGCTTCGACCGCATCGAACTGCGCCGCAGGAACCTCATAAGGTCGCTGCCGTACCGCAACGCCTTCGGCATCGTCTACGATAGTGGTGATTATGCCGGCACCCTCGAGAAGGTGCTGAAGCTCGCCGACTGGTCGGGTTACCCCGATCGGCAGAAGGCTTCCGGCGTGCGCGGGCTGAAGCGCGGCATCGGACTGGGCGGCTACATCGAATCGCAGAGCGGGGCCCCGAACGAGCGCGCCGAAGTGACGGTGCGCGGCGACGGCACCGTCGAGGTGGTGATCGGCACCCTGTCGGCAGGCATGGGCCACGCTACCTCGTTCGCGCAGCTGGTCCACGAATGGCTGGGCATTGCCGTCGACAGGGTATCGATCGTCAGCCACGACACCGATCGATTGGGGCCGGGCGCCGGCGGAGGCTCGCACTCGGGCCGCTCCATGCGCATGGCCGGCATCACGATTCACAAGGCGTCCCAGGGCATCATCGCCAAGGGGCTGAAACTCGCCGCGCAGGACCTCGAAGCCAGCGAGGCCGACATTGTCTTCGCCGCCGGGCGATTCACGGTGAAGGGCACCGACCGTTCGGTCGGCCTGGTCGAGCTTGCGGCCCGGCACGGTCCGCTGGCTGACGCCGGTGATGCCAACAGCCGGGTCGGTTCCTATCCTTACGGTTGGCACGTCTGCGAGGTCGAGGTCGATCCCGAGACCGGCGTGGTGCGAATCGATCGCTACACCACGGTCGACGATGTCGGTGTCGCGGTGAACCCGCTGATCCTTCACGGCCAGGCTCATGGCGGTATCGTGCAGGGTGCGGGCCAGGCCTTGATGGAGCATTGCCGCTACGACGAGACGGGCCAGCTCCTGTCGGGTTCATTCATGGACTACGCCATGCCGCGCGCCGACCAGTTCCCGATGTTCGTCACCTCGCTCAGCGAAGTGCCTTCGACCAACCATCCGCTGGGCTTTCGTGGTGGTGGCGAGGGCGGCATCACGCCGGCGCTGGGCGTGATCATGAATGCCGTGGTCGATGCGCTGGCTGAGTACGGCGTCACCCACATCGATATGCCGGCCAGCCCCGAACGCGTCTGGCAGGCGATCCGCGCGGCGCGCGGCTAGGTCCCGACGCCGACGGCCGCGAGATAGGCCAGGATGAGCCGCACCAGCTCGTCCTCGAAACTGCGGTTCTTGAGGAAGGGGCGCTCCTCCAGCACGGCGGCCCGGATGGCGCCCATCACAGCGCGCGATATCACGAAGCTCTGTTCGTCGGTCATGGTGTCGAGGCTGTTGCGCGCCAGGAAGTCGGCGACTGCGGTATGGAACAGGGCGCCGCCGCCACGGCTCAGGATCGTCTGGACCACCGCTTTGCGGGCGCGTGTGCGCCCCCCGAAGGCGTTGATCACGGCGCGCACAACGCCGCGCACGCGCTCCTCCTGGGTAACGTTGCTCTCGTCGCTGAGCATCGCGGCGATGCGCGCGAAGGTCGTTCTCAGTTCGCGCTCGGCGATCGCCTGCATCAGCGCGTCCTTGTCTGCGAAGTACTGATAGAGCGTGCCGATGCTGACGCCCGCCCGCTCGGCTACCGCGTTGGTGGTGAAGGCCGCGAGCCCGCCAGCCTCCAGAATCTGAGCCGCGCCCTCGAGGATCGCCGCAACGGTTTCCGCCGCCCGATGCTGGCGGGGAATTCTGCGTGTCGCTTCAATGGGTTGGCGAGGCTTGGCCATGGCGGCGGTCGGTCGGCGAAGGCGAGTAATGGAACCTGAGCATTGCTCATATATTCGCGGCAGGCAATCGACCCCTCAGCGATCCTTCGGGAGTCCCGCGATGACCTTCAATTCGAGCATCCTGCTGTACCTGCTGCCGTTCGTGCTGTTCTGCGCCCTGGCTGAGGGCATCGTGATGTCGTGGCGCCAACCCGGCAGCTTCGACTGGAAGGCGTGGGCCTGTTCACTGGGCGACCTTGCCGGCCGCTATGTCATGCTGGGCGCGGTCTACGTTCTGGGCAGCCCATTGCTCGCCCTCGTCTACAAGCACCGGCTGTTCGACGTCGCACCGACCAGCCTCGCGACTTATGTGCTGCTCTTTTTCAGCCTGGAATTCTTCTACTACTGGTATCACCGCTCGGCCCACACGATCCGCTGGTTCTGGATGAACCACTCCGTCCACCATTCACCCAATCAGCTGGTGCTTTCGGCCGCCTACCGCCTGGGCTGGCTGGGCAAGCTCGGCGGCAACATGATCTTCTTCACGCCGATGGTGTTCCTGGGCTTCGAGCCGCAGGTCGTGTTGACTGCGCTGTCGCTCAATCTGCTCTACCAGTTCTGGATCCATGCCGCGTGGATTCCCAAGCTCGGCTGGCTGGAGTACGTGCTCAACACGCCGTCGGCGCATCGCGTCCACCATGCACGCAATCCGGAATATCTCGACGCCAACTATGGCGGCGTGTTGATCGTGTTCGACCGGCTGTTCGGTACCTATATCGAAGAGAAGGAAGACGTGCCGTGCGAGTACGGACTGGTGACGCCGGTGCGCACGCACAATCCGATCGCCATCAATTTCATGCCTTGGGTCGGTTTGATCAAGGACGTGGCGGGCGCGCGCTCTTTCAAGGAGGCTTGGCGCTACCTGTTCGCGCCGCCGGGCTGGCGGCCGAACGGACAGGGCCTGACGACCGCCGAGATCCGCAAGGCTCACGCTGCCATGACCTAATCTCCCTTGAGGCGCCTTCGCCGCCCAGACAGATTTACGGCGAAGGAGAGGTGCAATGGCGAGAGACAAGGTCTGCGTTGTGATCGGCGCTGGTGACGCAACGGGCGGCGCAATCGCGCGCCGCTTCGCGCGCGAGGGCTATACGGCAGTGGTCACGCGCCGCCACCTCGACAAACTCAATCACCTGGTGGCCGAGATCACGTTGGCCGGCGGCAAGGTTCACCCTTTCGGCTCCGACGCGCGCGACGAGGAGCAGGTGGTGGCACTATTCCGCCAGATCGAGACCGAGATCGGCGAGGTGGAAGTCTTTGTCTTCAATATCGGCGGCAACGTGC
>CAYZQZ010000116.1:0-9926 GCA_964480235.1 uncultured Reyranella sp.
CGTCGCCGGGCAGCACCTCGGCAGTTCCGGAAACGCCCATCACGGTGATGGCGTCTGCGTCCCGTCCGAGTCCGTGACGCTCGGTCAGCGTGGGAAAGGGACCATCGGGACGCTCGGCGAAGCAGAAGGTGTACTTGCCGGGCTGGCCTATGGTCGCCATGTCGCCAGTCTCGGAGCGGGCGCCGCCGATATTGCGCAGGCAGAGCTGGAGCGCACGGCCGATGCAGGCATTGGCACGCGTGCCAGGGCCGATGCAGTTGGTGCCGGCGTTCACCCCGAGCTTGCGGGCGATCGGTCCGTGCACGCAAAGCGCCACGCAGGCACTGCCGGTGGTCGTGGCGATGCCCAGCAGGTTGAAGTCCGGCTCGAGGATCGCCTGCGCGGCCAACAGCACCACCGGGAGTTCGGTGGGCAGGGCCCCCGCGATCACGCACTGATAGGCGACGCTCTCCGGTGTGAGGTCGCCGAACATCGGCGGCATCATGCCGTGCGACTCGGTACGTCCGGATATGCCGGCCACCATGGCCTCGAGGCGTCGTTGGGTCGGCGGCACCAGCGGCAGGCCGTCAGATAGCTCTGCTTCGGTGAGGATCTTCTGGGCGGCTTCCCAGCCCGTCGCCTCGTCGACGACGGGCCAGCCGCACCACTCCTTCACGCCGGCCGCCTAGCGCGCGATCCGCACGGACGCGACGGTCGTGCCGCCGAACGAGGGGACGAAGGCGGAATGCTTGCCCGGACCACCGGCTACGGTGATGTGGATGTCGCTCGGGTTGCGGCCGATGTGCAGCCAGTCGCCGTCCGGCTTGTGGCCGGTGCTGACATAGGTGTCCATGTTCTCCTTCGAGATGCGCGAGACATGGATGCGCGAGCGCTTCCACAGCTCCTCGCGGATGCTCTCGATGGTGTAGCCGTCACGCTTCAGGGTCGCAGCATGCTCCGGCCCGATGATCACGAACATCGGGCCCTTGCCGTAGACGGTGTTGGCGCCCGGGTTCGCCATGCCGCCGGCGAAGGTGGTCAGCAGGCCGTCGCCGGTCGTCGAACCGTGGTCGTTGAGATTGTGCGGGCCTTCGCCCGACATCACCGTGACCACGCTGTCGGTCGACGCAAAGCCGCGCTGCACATGGTACGGTGCCCACGGATTCTCTTCCTCGTTCTCGCCGAAGCAGAAGGTGTACTTGGCGGGATTGCCCTGGGTCGAGCGGTCCATCTCGCCCGGCTTGGCGCCAGCGGTGTTGAGCAGGATAAGTCCGACCGCGCGGCCTATCGTGGCATTGGCCTGCCAGCCCTGGCCGAAGCAATTGGAACCGCAATTGATGTTCAATTCCTTGCGGATCGGGCCGCTCACCATGACCATCGGCGCGCAGGAGTGGGTGGTCGCGAGCGTGCCATGCAGGTTGTACTCGGGATCGAGCAGGCCGCGCAGGGCCGTCGTCACGACCGGGAAGAACTCGGCCTTGCAGCCCGCCATGACGGCGTTGGCGGCCAACGCCTGCAGCGTCGGCACGATCTGACGTGGCGGCACCGGCGAGAAGGGCCGGTTGTCGCCACGCACAGTCTCGACGAACTTCGAGACCTTGGCTTCGGTCGGAACGAACAGCGGCATGCCGTCGCTCCATCCTTGCTTGAGGGCGAAGTCGTTGAAAGCGTCGACATCCATGTCGCCGATATCGATCACTTCCTGTTCGGCGATGTCCGTCATGTCTTCGTCGCCTCGGTCAGTCCCCTGGTGGCCGCTTCGATGCGCTCCCGCAGTTCGTCGGCATTGAGGCCGCCGACCGGATGCTTCACCACGATCAACCGCGGTTCGACCTTGCGGGCTTTCGCCTGGGCCAGAACCAGCGGCTTGAAAGTCTCAGTGGCGATCACGTAGGCCGTGATGCCGAGTTTCTCGAGTTCGAGGCTGTCGTGGAAACTCCACGATGAACAGCTTCCTCAATCACCTAAGGCGAGCAGCGCACCCTTGTAGTTCGTCGCGATCTCCTGGAGCAGTTCCTTCGGGGCGGGCTGGCTGGCGCTGTTTTTGGCCAGGAACTTGATGTTGTCGACTTGGCGGTGGGCGCCGAGCTTGTCGCGAACGCCCATCAGCAGTTCGCGCGCGTTCGGCTTGGAATTCGACACCAGCGCTATGGCGTCGGTCTTCCAGTTGATCGGCTTCAGCGCAGCCTTCTCGGCGGTGGTCGCCGAATGGCCGAAAGTCGGATTGAAAATACGCATGGAGCTCTTCTCCTTACTTCTTGAGAGCGGTCGCCACGGCCTTGCCGGCGCGCCGGCCGTCGGCCATCGCCTCGGTCAGCTTGCGCCGGGCTCCGCCGCGCACATCGCCCACGGCGAATACCGTCGGCGAGGACGTGCGGCCCTCTGCATCGACAACGATATGCCCCGTGGCGTCGCGTGCAAGCGAATCCGGCAGGAATTCCGCAGCGGGAGCCTCGTTCAGGTAGACGAACACCGCGCTGGCCGGAACTGACTTTCGCGCCCCGTCGGTTTCGACGACCACCGCCTCGAGGCCGTCCTTACCTTCCAGCCCGACGATGCGCTGACGGGCAGGGTCCATGACAGTCACCTGTGCGGTCAGCGCCGCGAGCTCGCGAGCCTCGAGATCGGCCCAGCCGCCGGTGCCGGCAACGATCACCGGCTTGCCGGCGTAGAGAGGGCCGTCGCACGTGGCGCAGGTCGACAGGCCGCGGCCTTCATAGGACTCCTCGCCGGGAACGCCGAGGCGCCCCTTGTTGAGTCCGGTCGCGACGACCACGGCGCGTGCATTGTACTGCTCGCCGTCGGAAGTGCTCACGATCCAGGGGCCGCCGCCCGCGATGGACGAGACTTCGCCGAAACCGACTTCGACACCGGCCGCTATCGCCTCGTCGGCGAGACGCGAACTGAGGGTCGGACCATCGACACCATCCTCGAAGTCGTGCAACGCACCGAGATTGATTAGCACGCCGCCCGGGGCGAGCTTGTCGAGGCAGTAGGCCTTGAGACCCGCTTTGGCGGCTTCGCTGGCGGCCGACAGGCCCGCGGGGCCGGCGCCGATTACGACGAGATCGTAGGAAGGTGAGGTCATCGGCCGCCTGTTTAGCCGACTTGGGCTGCCGTTGAACACCGGTCCGCATGAATTTTCGGCCATGCAGTCGCGGCGTTGCACGCGGTTGCGGGCCGGCGGCGCGTCATCTTCGGGCCTTCCATTTCGTGGTTCGTCCTTTACTGTCGTTCCGAGGAGGCCGGGAGAGAGCAGGGGATGGCGTATTTCTCGCAGCAGCTGATCAACGCCATCACGCTCGGCGCGATCTACGGTCTCATCGCCATCGGCTACACGATGGTCTACGGCATCATCGGCATGATCAACTTCGCGCACGGCGAAGTTTTCATGATCGGCGCCTTCATCGCGCTGATTGGCTTCCTGATCTGCAACCTGATCGGCATTGGCTCGGCACCGGTGGCGATCCTGCTGGTGTTGCTGATGGCGATGGCCTTCACCGCCGTCTATGGCTGGGCGATCGAGCGTGCCGCCTATCGGCCGTTGCGCGGCTCGTTCCGGCTGGCGCCGCTGATCTCGGCGATCGGCGTGTCGATCGTGCTCCAGAACTACGTGCAGCTCGTGCAGGGTGCGCGCCCCAAGCCCGGCGGGCAGATCGTCCACGGCGGCTACACCCTGTTCAGCGCCGACGGGTTCGACGTCCGTGTGACCTGGCTGCAGATCATTATCGTCGTGGTGACGGTGGTGCTGATGGCGGGGTTCAGCTGGCTGATCGCCTCGACATCGCTGGGGCGCCAGCAACGCGCCTGCGAGCAGGACATGAAGATGGCGGCGCTGCTCGGTGTCGACGTCGACCGCACGATTTCGCTTACCTTCGTGATGGGCGCTGCATTGGCCGCCGTCGCGGGCATGCTGTTTCTCATGTACTATGGCGTGATCGACTTCTTCATCGGCTTCCTGGCCGGCATCAAGGCCTTCACTGCCGCCGTGCTGGGCGGCATCGGCTCGCTGCCCGGCGCGATGCTGGGCGGCCTGCTGATCGGGCTGATCGAGGTGTTCTGGGCCGGCTACTTCTCCAGCGAATACAAGGACGTCGCCGTCTTCGTGATTCTCGTGCTGGTGCTGATCTTCCGGCCGACCGGACTGCTCGGCAAGCCGGAGATCGAGAAGGTCTGATCGATGGGCTCGCGGCTGCCTCACATGCTGAAGGATGCGGGCCTGACCACCCTGGTATCCGCCGCGCTCGGCGTCTTCATCGTCGGCTTTCGCACCGTCGACATCGGCTCGTCCAAGGGGTTGAGCTTCGATTACCAGTTCGTCGACCTCGCGATCGCGCTGGTCACGATCTTCTTTGGCCGGCTTGGCCTGTCGCTGGCCGCGGAAGGGGTGAGGTGGCCGGCTCTGACCCTGGGCGCGGCGCTGTGCGCGGTCGGTGCGTCGCGGGTCGAGCTGCCGTCGACTTTCCTGCACTGGTTTATCGTCATCGCCGGAATCCTGATCGTGATTCGCGCAATCTGGCCGTGGGCGAGTGCGTCCGCGACGACGATGCGGCGCTCGGCACGCGGCACACGCTGGACCGCGATCGGCACCAAATGGTTCGGCGCAGCGCTGCTGGTCGGCGCAGCCCTGCTGCCGCTGACTCCGTTCGCCGACCAGAAGACGATGGATCTCGGTGTGCTGATCCTGACCTACGTCATGCTGGGGTGGGGCCTCAACATCGTGGTCGGATTGGCGGGTCTGCTCGACCTGGGCTACGTCGCCTTCTACGCCGTCGGCGCCTATTCCTACGCACTGCTCAGCACGCAGTGGGGCCTCAGCTTCTGGGCGGTGCTGCCGATTGCCGGCATGATGGCGGCGACGTTCGGCGTCGTGCTCGGCTTTCCCGTCCTGCGCCTGCGCGGGGATTACCTGGCGATCGTCACATTGGGCTTCGGCGAGATCATCCGGCTGGTCATTCTCAACTGGGTCGACCTGACCAACGGTCCGGCCGGTATCGGCTCGATCCCGGGGCCGACCTTCTTCGGGGCCGTCTTCGCCGAGACAGCTCCCGCGGGCAAGCAGACCTTCGCCGAGATGACGGGCATTCCATTCACGGGCAATCAGCGGCTGATCTTTCTTTATTACATCATCCTCGGGCTGGCGCTGTTGACCAACTTCTTCACCCAGCGGGTCCGTCGCCTGCCGGTCGGCCGCGCCTGGGAGGCGCTGCGCGAGGACGAGACGGCCTGCCGCGCGCTCGGCATCAACCCGACCAACACCAAGCTCACTGCCTTCGCGATCGGCGCCATGTTCGCGGGCTTCGCCGGTTCCTTCTTTGCCGCCAAGCAGCGCTTCATCAGTCCGGAGAGCTTCGTCTTCATTGAATCGGCGATCATCCTCGCCATCGTTGTGCTGGGCGGCATGGGCAGCCAGATCGGCGTCGTGCTGGCGTCGGTCCTGCTGATCGGCTTGCCGGAGTGGTTCCGCGATCTCGGCAGCTACCGCATGCTTGCGTTCGGCCTCGCGATGGTCCTGATCATGGTGTTTCGTCCACGCGGACTGATCTCCCATCGCGAACCATCGGTGCGGCTGCATCGCGTGCAGCCGGAGGCGGGGCCATGACGGCGCCGCTGATCGACGTCGAACACCTGACCATGCGGTTCGGCGGCCTGGTGGCGGTCGACGACGTGTCGTTCAGTGCGCGGCCACGCGAGATCACCGCCATCATCGGACCCAACGGCGCGGGCAAGACGACGGTCTTCAACTGCATCACCGGCTTCTACAAGCCGACGATCGGCCGCCTGACCCTGCGCACCGACCGTGAATATCTGCTCGAGCGCATGCTGGGGCACGAGATCGGCCAGCGGGCCCGGGTGGCGCGGACCTTCCAGAACATCCGTCTTTTTCCCGGCATGACCGTGCTGGAGAACCTGCTGGTCGCCCAGCACAACAAGCTGATTCTGGCGTCGGGCATGAGCGTGTTCGGCGGCCTGGGTTTGGCGCGCTTCCGTAGGGCCGAGGCGGCGGCGATCGAGATGGCGCGCGGCTGGCTGGAACGTATCGGTCTGGTCGCCGATGCCGACCGCCCGGCGGGGGAGCTTCCCTACGGTGCGCAGCGCCGGCTCGAAATCGCACGGGCGATGTGCACCGAACCGAGGCTGCTTTGCCTCGACGAACCGGCAGCCGGTCTCAATCCGCGCGAGTCGGCCGAACTCAATGCCCTGCTGATCTCGATTCGCGATCGCGACGGCGTCGGCGTGCTGCTGATCGAGCACGATATGAGCGTGGTCATGCGGATTTCCGACCGCGTGGTCGTTCTCGACTACGGTCGCAAGATCGCCGAGGGCGCGCCGGCGGAGGTACAGCAGGATCCGTCGGTCATTCGCGCCTATCTCGGTACCGGCGACGACGCCCAGGACGGAGCCGGCGATGCCTGAGGCCGCCATGCTCGAGGTGAGGGGCGTCACCACCTTCTACGGCGCCATCCAGGCACTTCATGGCGTCGATCTCGATGTCGGCAGGGGCGAGATCGTCACCCTGATCGGCGCCAACGGCGCCGGCAAGTCGACCCTGCTGATGACGATCTGCGGCAGCCCGCGGGCACGCTCCGGCTCGATTCGTCTGGACGGACAGGACATCAGCCAACTGCGGACGCATGAGATCGTGCGTCGCGGCGTGGCGCAGGTGCCCGAGGGGCGACGTATCTTTCCGCGCATGAGCGTATTTGAGAATCTGCAGATGGGCGCCACGCTCGGCGATCCTGTCCACTTCCAGCAGGATCTCGACCGGGTGTTCGCGATGTTTCCGCGGCTCGCAGAGCGCCGCGAGCAACGCGGTGGCACACTGTCCGGCGGCGAGCAGCAGATGCTGGCGATCGGCCGGGCCCTGATGAGCCGTCCGCGCCTGCTGCTGCTAGACGAGCCGTCGCTCGGCCTGGCGCCGCTGATCGTCCGGCAGATCTTCGACGCGATCGGCCGGATCGCGCGCGAAGAGGGTGTGACGATCTTCCTAGTCGAACAGAACGCCTACCACGCGCTTCGGCTCGCCGATCGCGGTTACGTCCTGGTCAACGGCCGCGTGCGCCTGAGCGGCAGCGGCCGCGAACTGCTGGCCAACGCCGAGGTGCGATCTGCCTACCTCGAGGGTGGCCAGGCATGAGCGAACTCGACGTCCTCACGTTCGACTGGCTGGGCGACACGCTGTTCAACGTGGTGTTGTTCAATCTCGCCGTTGTTGCCCCGGCGTCGTTCGCCGCCGGGCACGCGATCGCCGTTACGTGGCGGCCCTGGAAGATCCTGCTGTTTTACAGTGCGCTGCTGTCGGCGGGCCTGCGCTTTCTCGATTACGCGCTCGCCGGAGGGGAATTGTGGTCGGTTGGGGGCTTCCTGCTGGGTTGGCTGCTGCAACTGGCCGTTGCTTCGTTCGCCTACAGACTGACCCACGCCCGGCAAATGGTACGTCAATATCCCTGGCTCTACCGGCGCAAAGGCTTGCTGGGCTGGGAGCAGCGGAACTAAGCTTCGAGCCCATCTCCAGAGGCTGGAGAAACAACAAGGGAGACTTGGATGAAAAGGAATTTCGGCGCGCTTGCCGTTGCGGTTGTCGCCCTGGCGGCGACGCCGGCGTTCGCGCAGATCAAGATCGGCTCGGCCGGCCCGATGACGGGCCAGTATGCGGCGTTCGGCGAGCAACTGAAGCGCGGTGCGCAGATGGCGGTCGACGAGATCAACGCCGCGGGCGGCGTGAACGGCCAGAAACTGGAGATGCTGATCGGCGATGACGCCTGCGATCCCAAGCAGGCCACGGCTGTGGCCAACAAGATGGTGTCGGACAAGGCGGTGTTCGTGGCGGGCCATTTCTGCTCGGGCTCGTCGATCCCGGCTTCCGACATCTACAAGGAAGGCAAGATCCTGCAGATCACGCCCGCGTCGACGAATCCCAAACTGACCGACGATGCGCTGAGCAAGGGCAACACCACGGTTTTCCGCACCTGCGGCCGTGACGACGTCCAGGGCTTTACCGTCGGCACCTACATCCTGAAGTGGCATCGCAACGCGCGCGTGGCCGTACTTCACGACAAGTCGCCGTACGGCAAGGGCGTGGCCGACGAGACCAAGCGCACCCTGAACAAGGGCGGGCTGCGCGAGGTCATGTACGAGTCCTACAACGACACCGACAAGGACTTCACCGCGCTGATCAACAAGATGAAGCAGGCGAAGATCGATATGATCGTGCTCGGCGGCTACCACACCGCCGCCGCGTTGATGATCAAGCAGTCGCGCGAACAGGGCCTCGGTGCGCAGATGGTCGGCTTTGACTCGCTCGAGACCGCCGAATTCGCCCAGCTTGGCGGCGCGGCGACCAACGGCGTGCTGATGTCGTTCCCGCCCAAGGCCGAGGACGACCCTAAGAACGCCAACCTGGTGAAGAAGTTCCGCGACGCCAAGTACAACCCGGAGGGCTACACGCTCTTCAGCTATGCCGCCGTGAAGGTGTGGGCCGAGGCAGCCGCCAAGGCCAAGTCGACCGACCCGGCCGCTGTCGCCGCGGCGCTGCGCAGCCAGACCTACGATTCGGCCGTTGGCCCGCTCGCCTTCGACCAAAAGGGCGACATCAAGAATCCAGTTTACGACATTTATGTCTGGAAGGACGGCAAGTCGTTCCAGGCGCAGAAATAAGTCCTGAACACAACGGCAAAGGCCCGGCGGATGCCGGGCCTTTTTCTTTCGGGGATTCAACGTCTTGTGGCCTGCTTTCCACGATCTTGCGGAACCGTGACACCGCGGCCCCGGATATTGTATAGGGGAGATCAACAGATAGAGGGGATCGATCAGCGAGATGGCGGGGGCCACCATCGCGGTCGCGTCGGATCATGCCGGCTTCGACCTTAAGGAACTATTGAAGCGCGACCTGCAGGAAGCGGGATACGCGGTGCTCGATCTCGGCACGAATTCGACGGCATCGGTCGACTATCCGGACTACGGCCGGGCAATGGGCGAGGCGATCGCGGCGGGCAAGGCGGAGAAGGGGGTGCTGGTCTGCGGGTCGGGCATCGGCATTTCGATCGCCGCCAACCGCAATCCCAAGGTGCGCGCTGCACTTGCGCACGACGTTACGTCCGCGCGCCTCTCACGCGAGCACAACGATGCCAACGTGATCGCCTTCGGTCAGCGCCTGATCGGCGTCGAGGCGGCGCGCGAGGCACTCAAGGTGTTTCTGAAGACTCCGTTCGAAGGCGGTCGCCATGAAGGGCGCGTCGCCAAGCTTTCCAGGGAAAAGTGACATGAGCCAGGCTGCTGTAAAGGCGCAGGATTCCAATCTCGAGATGTTCACTCGCAGCCTCGCCGAGTCCGACCCGGCGATCGACGCCGTTCTCAAGGGTGAACTGCACCGCCAGCGCGAGCAGATCGAACTGATCGCATCCGAGAACATCGTGTCGCGCGCGGTGCTCGAGGCTGCGGGCTCGGTGCTCACCAACAAGTATGCCGAGGGCTATCCAGGACGGCGCTACTACGGCGGCTGCGAGGAAGTCGACAAGGCCGAGCAATTGGCGGTCGATCGCGCCTGCAAGCTGTTCAACTGCAGCTTCGCCAACGTGCAGCCGCACTCCGGCGCGCAGGCCAACCAGGCCGTGTTCATGGCGCTGCTCAAGCCAGGCGACACCTTCCTCGGCATGGCACTCGACCAGGGCGGTCACCTGACGCACGGCTCGCCGGCCAATCAATCGGGCAAGTGGTTCAAGGTGCTGTCTTATGGCGTGAAGCCGGACACGCACCAGATCGACTACGAACAGATGGAGCAGATCGCCCGTACGGAGAAACCGAAGCTGATCATCGCCGGCGCATCGGCCTATTCGCGGCAGATCGATTGGGCGCGCTTCCGCAAGGTCGCCGATGAGATCGGCGCCTACTTCATGGTCGACATGGCGCACTATGCCGGCCTGATCGCGGCGGGCGTCTATCCCTCG
>CAYZQZ010000117.1:0-9896 GCA_964480235.1 uncultured Reyranella sp.
CCGCGCTGAACTGAGTGCCCTCACCCGATCCTGGACGCGGGCGGCCCTGGTGGCCGCCCGTTTCGTTTCGGCAATCCGCCGGCTTCCGCGGCGCGTAGACGATCCATGACCCACGCTCCTTCTCCGCTGCGGCAGGCCGTGGTGCTGATCGCCCTGCTCGCTGCCTGTCTCGGGATCGGCGCCCTGGGGGCGCTCGCGACCGCACAGTCGGTCGGCACCTGGTACCAGACACTGGCAAAGCCTTCCTTCAATCCGCCGGACCGCGTGTTCGGGCCGGTCTGGACGGCGCTCTACGTCATGATGGCGGTCGCGGCCTGGTTGACTTGGCGGCGTGCGGGCTGGCGGGAGGCGCGGCCGGCGCTGTTGCTCTTTGCGCTGCAACTCGCGCTCAATCTCGGCTGGTCATTGCTGTTCTTCGGCGCACGCTGGATCGGCGGTGCGCTGGTCGAGATCGTTCTGCTGTGGTTCGCGATCGCGGCGACGATCGCCGCCTTTCGCCGCCACAGCCAGTGGGCGGGCATCCTGATGATGCCCTACATCGCCTGGGTAACCTTCGCGACCCTACTGAATTTCACGATCTGGCGCCTGAACTAGCGCTCCCGATCAGGGCTCGCCGAACGGTCGGATCCGCGCCTCGGCGAAGGCCGGGCGCGCCTGCACCGCCTGCCACCAGGCCAGGACCCTCGGATGCCTCTTCTCCGAGATCTCGTCGGGCGCAATCTCCTCGTCGATGCGTTTGACGAACGGCACGATGCCGATGTCGGCCAGCGAGTAGCGGTTGCCGACGAGCCAGTCGCCGTCCTTGAGGCTCGCCTCCATCCTGTCGAGCATCAGCACCAGCTTGCGTCGCGCCTCGTCTTCTTCCTCCGGCGTATAGGGCTTGCGCGCGGCGCGCATCCACGCCTCCTGCCGCTCCTTGCTCGGGATCTTCCGGATGCGCTCGGCCAGCTCGGCGTCGCTGAGCTTGGCGGCGACCTGGGCGATGCCGTGCTTCCAGTTGAACACGATCAGGTTGCCGATGCGCTCGTCGACGTAGCGCACCCAGTTGCGCATCTCGGCGCGCAGATAGGGATCGGCCGGCCTGAGCGGCGGCTCGGGCCAGGTCTCGTCCAGGTACTCGTTGATCGTGCTGCTTTCGTAAAGCGACCGGCCGTCGGGCAGGATCAGGAGCGGAATGACGCCGTTGGGATTGCGCGCGAGATATTCGGGTGAGTGATGTTCGCCCTTGGCGAGATCGATGATGTGGCTCTCGTACTTCAGCCCCTTTTCGGCGAGGCACAGCCGCACGCGCCGCGACGCGCTCGATTTCCAGCCGTGATAAAGCACGAACATCCGACGTCTCTCCCCGCTGCCCCTTTGCGTCCCGGAGGCTCTATACTGGCACGCCCATGGCCAAGCCGATGATGCATCTGGCGCAGTTCCTGTGCCACAGCCCGACCTACCACAGCCTGGCGATGTGGCGGCATCCGAAGACGGCGGCGGCCGGCTTCGACTGGACCCGGCCCGAGCTCTACCAGCACATCGCGCGGACCTGCGAGCGCGGGCTGTTCGACATGGTGTTCTTCGCCGACCTCAATTACATCTCCGACACCTTCACCGGCTCGATGGCGCCGGCCCTGCGCAATGCCACCCAGGCGCCCGAGCACGATCCGATCCCCCTGCTCTCCTTCATGGCGGCCGTCACTGAGCGAATCGGACTCGGCGCCACTTACTCGGTCAGCCACCAGCATCCTTTCCATGCCGCGCGCCTGTGGGCCACGCTCGACCATCTGACGCGCGGCCGCGCCGCGTGGAACGTGGTGACCACGCTCAACCACAACCAGTCGGCCAATTTCGGCGAGGAGATGAAGCCGGCCGACGACCGCTACGACCGCGCGCACGAGTTCATGGAGGTCTGCCGCAAGCTGTGGGCCAGCTGGGACGACGACGCCGTGGTGATGGATCGCGCCGCGAGTGTCTTCGCCGACCCCGACAAGGTGCATCGCATCGAACACGAGGGCCGCTTCTTCAAGTCGCGCGGGCCGCTCAACGTCGTGCCCTCGCCTCAACGCGGGCCGGCCATCCTTCAGGCCGGCACGTCGGGCAAGGGTCGCGACTTCGCCGCGCGCTACGCCGACGCCGTGTTCGCGATCCAGCCCAACCTCGAGGGTGCTCGGGCGCTGTACGATGACATCAGGCGCGCCACGGTCGCGCGCGGCCGCCCGGCGGGCGCTGCCAAGCTCCTGTTCGGCGTGCAGCCGATCCTGGGCGCCACGCGCGCCGAGGCGCTCGACAAGCAGGCCGAACACAATGCGCTGGTGCCGCTGGAAGGCGGGCTCGCGATCCTGTCGGGGCATCTCGACTTCGATCTCTCGACGCTGCCGCTCGACACGATCATGGCGCATCGCACCGAAGCCCCACTGCAGCGCATGCAGACGCGCTACCGCACGCTGACCGGCGACCTGCTCACCCTCGAGCAGGTCGCGCGCAATCACGGCCAAAGCGTCGGCCTGCCGCAGATGGTCGGCACGCCGGCCGAGGTCGCAGATCAGCTCGAAGCCTTCTTCGATTTCGTCGGCGGCGACGGCTTCATGCTGTCGCCGATCTACAGCCCCGGCGCGATCGAGGAATTCGTCGATCTCGTCGTGCCCGAACTGCAGCGGCGCGGCCGCTTCCGCACTCGCTATACGGGCATCACGCAGCGCGACCACCTCGCGCAGGACGAGTAGCTACTGCAATTATCGGCCCCGTTGTTGACAGCGATAGTAATTCGCATGGTTGCATTATTGGCGAAACGATGCGCGCGCGCTGCTTGATCGTTCGCGCGGCTCGCGGTGAAATTGCGCGTGCTCACGAACAATGCCGACAAGCCAATGGCGCGCGACAAGCCGCCGAAGATCGACAGCTCCGCGAGTTCTTCCTCTGTGACCGATGCCAAACCGCTCGACGGCCGCCGCGCCCGCAGCCAGCGCACCCATGCGCTGATCATCGACACCTATCTGGCGCTGCTACGCGAGGCCCAGCGCATTCCCACCGCCGATCGTATTGCCGCGCGCGCCGGCCTCTCCCAACGCGGCATTTTCGGGCACTTTCCCGACCTCAAGGCGCTGGGCATCGCGGCGTTCGACCACATCGTCGGGCAGGGCCTCTCGACGCCGGCCGGCGACAAGACCCAGGCCGGCCGCCAGGAGCGAATCCGCTTCCAGGTCGAAGTCCGGGCGCGCAACTGCGAGGCGTGGCTGCCTTTGTGGCAGGTCTTGCAGCGCGCCTATCTGACGGTGCCCGAGGTCCAGCAACGCGTCGAGGCGGTGCGCACGCTCACCCGCACCCGCATCGAACTGATGTACGAACCGGAACTCGCGTCCCTCGCCGCCGAGGAGCGCATCGCCGTCGTGGCCGCCCTCGAGGCGATCGTCGATTTCGAGAGCTGGGGCCGGCTGCGCAACCACTTCAAGCTTTCCTACGAAGCGGCCTGCACCGCCTGGATGGGCGTGATCGACCGACTGCTGCCGCCGACGCCCGCTCCCGGTCGCTGAAAGAAGCGCCGCCGCACCTCGCCGGAAGCATCGGCGGCATACTCGTCCACAGTTCCGCGCGTTCGCATTGACTCCCCCCGTGGGGAGTGAAAGCATTTCTCTCGACAAAGAGTTCGCTCCGGTCAACGGTCGGCAGCGATTCGTCCGGAGCTTCGACGCACGTGTCTGCGAAGAAGGAGGACGTTGTCATGAGCGATCAAAGAAGCGGGACCATTACTGGGGGCAGACCAGGCAGCGGCGCGCATCGCGTGGTGGCGCTGTGCGGGCCGTACCTTTCGGGCAAGACGTCGCTGTTCGAGAGTCTGCTGTATGCCACCGGCGCCATCGGCCGCCGCGGCTCGACGCGGGCCGGCACCTCGGTCGGCGACGGCGCACCCGAGGCACGCAAGCGCAGCATGGGCACCGAGCTCAACATCGCTTCGGTCGACTATCTCGGCGATCAGTGGACCTTCCTCGATGCGCCGGGCTCGATCGAGTTCCAGCACGACACCTTCGCCACGCTGGCGGTGTGCGATGCCGCCGTCGTGGTCTGCGAGCCCACTCCCGAGCGCGTCGCCACACTGACGCCGCTCCTGAAGTACATCGAAGACCACCACATTCCGCACATCCTGTTCATCAACAAGATCGATTCTGCCGAAGCGCGGGTGCGCGACATGCTGGCCGCGCTGCAGACCGTATCGTCGCGCAAGCTGGTGCTGCGCCAGGTGCCGATCCGCAAGCCGACCGCCGACGGCGGCGAGGAGACGATCGGCTACGTCGATCTCGTGAGCGAACGCGCCTACCGCTACAGGTCGAGCGGCGCCTCCGACCTCATCGAGATGCCGGCCGAGATCCTGCCGCGCGAGAGCGAGGCGCGGCGCGAGTTGCTCGAGACCCTGTCCGAATTCGACGACACCCTGCTCGAGCAGCTGATCGAGGACGTCGCCCCGGAAAAGTCGTTGATCTACCGCGACCTCCACGACGAATTCGGCGCCGACCAGATCGCGCCAGTGCTGCTGGGTGCGGGCGACCGCGAGAACGGCGTCCGGCGTCTGCTGAAAGCGTTGCGCCACGACGCGCCGTTCGCAGCGGAGACGTCCGGGCGCCGCAAGTTGCCCGCAAACGGAAGCGCTCTCGCCGAATGCTTCAAGGTGGTGCACCAGGCGCACGCCGGCAAGCTTTCGCTCTGCCGCGTCTGGGCGGGCACGATCACTGAAGGGCAGAGCCTCGGCGGCCAGCGCATCGGCAGTCTGTTCCGGCCATTCGGTCAGCGCCTCGACAAGGTGGCGCAGGCCCGTGCCGGCGAGATCGTGGCCCTCGCCAAGATCGACGCGCTGTCGTCCGGCCAGGCGATCTCCGGCTCCGGTATTGCCGCAGTCGGCGACTTCCCCCCCGCCGAGCCACCGGTCTTCTCGCTCGCACTCGCCGCGAAGAACCGCAATGACGAGGTCAAGCTGTCGGGCGCCCTGCATCGCATCGTCGAGGAGGATCCTTCACTCTCGTTCGAAGCACGCGCCGAAACGCACGAACTGTTGCTCAAGGGACAGGGCGAGATGCACCTGAAGGTTGCGGTCGACAAGCTCGCCGGCCGCTACAACGTGGCGGTCGATACCGAAGCGCCGCGGGTCGCCTATCGCGAGTCGATCCAGGCAGGCGCCACCCAGCACGCGCGCTACAAGCGCCAGACCGGTGGCCACGGACAGTTCGCCGACATCAAGATCGAGATCAAGCCACTGCCGCGAGGCTCCGGCTTCCGATTCGTCGACCGGATCGTGGGCGGGGTCGTGCCGCGCAACTTCATCCCCGCCGTCGAGGAGGGGCTGATCGACTATCTCAAGCAGGGGCCGCTCGGCCAGCCGGTGGTCGATCTCGAGGTCACGCTGTTCGACGGCCAATACCATGCGGTCGACAGTTCAGAGATGTCGTTCAAGATGGCTGCGCGCATCGCCATAAGCGAGGCCATGCCCAAGTGCAAGCCGGTGCTGCTCGAACCGATCCTGAAGGTCACCGTGGCGGCGCCCTCGGACTCGACCTCGCGCATCCAGCGCCTGATCTCCGGCCGGCGCGGCCAGTTGCTGGGCTACGACGCTCGGCCGGGCTGGAATGGCTGGGACGAAGTCTCCGCCCTGATGCCGGAGTCCGAAGTCGCCGACATGATTGTCGAGATCCGCTCGGTGACCCAGGGTATCGGCACCTACCGCACCCAGTTCGACCATCTACAGGAACTTGCCGGCCGCACCGCCGACCGCATCGTGGAGGAAGCGAAGAAGCGCGCGGCAGCCTGACGCCCGCGCACCGGCAATCAGCGGCCCGGAATGTCCTGGGCCGCCTGGTCCACCCGGGTCGTGCCGCGAAAGCCCTTCGAGATCGAGGCGGCGATCCGCAGCTCTGCCGCCGCATCGGGCTTGTGCCTGGTTTCGGCCGCGCGCAGAACCTCGACCGGCAGCTTCGCCATCAACGCGCGCTCGTCGGCGTCCGGGAGGCTGGAAATCAGGACCACGAACATGTCCTGCTTCGGATAGACGTAGACGCGCTGTCCCTTCCATCCATTGGCGAAGAAGACCGGTGACGTCGCGAACTCCGGCCGAGTCTGAATCCACCAGCCGAGCCCGTAATTCGGGGACGGACCGCGTGACCAGACGGTCTGTCGAAAGGGCGGCGCGAAGATCGGCGTGCCGTTCCAGCGCCCCTCCTGAAGATAGAGCTGACCGAGCTTGGCCACGTCCATCGGCCGCAGCCGGAGCGACCAGCCGGCGGGATACCGGCCCTCGCGATCCTTGTAGTTCCATTCGTGACTGCCGAAGTCCATCGGTCGGAACATCGCCATGCGCGCCAGACTCAGGAGGTCCGTGCGCGCGGCCGCCGCGATCGCCGCGCCGTAGAGCGTGGCGTCGCCGTCCGAATAGTTGAAGCGGGTGCCGGGCTCGGCCGACATCGGCGACTTGATCGCCTCGTACACGCGGTCGTTGGCCGGGTCATAGATCGGCAGGCCGGTCGGCACATGCCGCCATTGAATGCCCGACGCCATGCCGAGCGCGTTGCGCAGGGTGATGCGCTCGGCCTTGCGCCACTCGTCGGCGGAAGCGGAGCCCGGCTTCGCCAGCAGTGTCGCGAGCGGAACGTCGAGCGACGACAGCGCGCCGGTCATCAGCAGATTGCCGGCCAGCGAAGTGGTGAACGACTTGGTCACCGAATGCACGACGTGGATGTTCTCGCGCCCCAGACCGGCCTTGTAGCGCTCGAAGACCAGGCGACAGCCGCGCACCACCAGCAGCGCTCGCACGTCGTAGCCCGCACTGTCGATGTCGTCGTTGAGCGCCGCGATGATGCCGGCGTTGAGATTGGCCTCGCCAAGCGTGCCTTGCGCGAAGTTGCTCCCGACCGCTTGTGCACAGTCGGCACGGGCCGGCGTGGCCACGACGCCAGCGGCTGCGAGCGCCAAGACCCCTCCGGCGATTCCCCACAGCGCTCTCGTCATACTGACCTGCAGGTTCATGGTTTGGCCGACGCACCGTCCGCTCGAACAGCCTGTCCGGACCACACTCAGCGCCGGCGTTGGCCATCCGGACCACGGCATGGGTCCGTTTCGGTGCAGAACGCGTGAAAAGCCCCGCTCTGCCCTGGAAAATCATAGGACGACGATGATTGCCGCGACAAGGTGCGACACCATCGTTCTTCACCTTCCCGTGAATCGACGCCCGCGCGGCTGGTCTTTTGGCCGCTGCTGCCGGAGTCTGCCGCCTGACCTACAGTTCACGCGAGGAACGTTGTCGATGAATCGCAGAACTCTCATCCTGGGCGGCGCGGGCGCGGTCGGCGTAGCGGCCGCCGGGGCCCTGTTGTGGCCCAGCCCCCACCCGATGCACGGCGCCAAACTCGCTGGCGAGCCCGGCAAGTCGTCGCGCCCCGCCCTGGTGTTCGTCGGCCACGAGCTTTGAGGCGGTTGCAAGATCTGGCGTGCCCAGTCTGAACCGGCCCTGCTGAAGTCCGAAGCCTTCAAGAAGATCGACTACGTCGTGGTTCACCCGGCCAACGGCGATCTGATACTCAAGGAAGAAAGCTGGCCCAGGCAAGCGCTCTGGATCCTCACCGACTTCCAGATGAGCGACGAGGGCGCCCAGTACGGCAATCGTACGCCGCGCTTCATCCTGGTGCAGAACGGCAAGGTCGTCCTCACAACCACCGGCAACGGAGGATGGAAGGACAAGATGTGGCCGAAGATCGTGGAAGTGACGGGAACGGCGGCGTAGTCTCCGACGTTCTTCGTCCGGAGGCGCGCATGGCCAACGATCTCTTCAGCAGGCAACTCGCGAGCTACGCGTCTGTGCATCGCGATCTGCGCAACAAGGCGACGCACTTCGTCGGCATTCCGGTCATCGTCTTTTCGCTGCTGCTGATCCTGTCGCTGTGGCGGCTGGAGATCGGCGGCCGTGAATGGACGATGTCGCTGATCGCGGCGATCCTCGCCGCGCTCGGGTGGATGGCGCTCGATTTCGGCGTCGGCGTCGTCATGGCGATCATCCTGGTGCCGACCTGGTACGCCGCCGAGGCTTTCTACGGCGCGCTCGGCGGTGCCTCTGCGACCTGGGTTGCCTTCGGCGTGCTGTTCGTCGGGGGCTGGACGCTGCAGTTCCTCGGCCACCACTACGAAGGCAAGCGGCCGGCGCTGCTCGACAACATTTTCCAGGGCTTCATCGGTCCGATGTTTCTCGTCGCCGAAACCATGGTGGCGCTGGGCTATCGCGCCGACCTGGCGGACGTGATGGGCGAAGGCGAAGTCCGGTCCTGATCGCCTCGGACTCCTCGCGTTTCCGTCACGCCCCGGTGAGCGGGCTTGATTTGCACGCCGGCCTCCGCCACGTCATCTAGGAACCGGGGCGGCTTTGGAGTTGGATCATGCTGATTAAGCGCAGAATAGGCTGGGAAATCGCCGACCGGCACGCCACCGACGAAGGCGTCTACATGAAGCGCCGCACCCTTGTGGCGGCAATGGGCCTGGGCGGTGCGATCGGCGGGGCCCTACTCGCCGCCCCGGGGCTCGCTCTCGCCCAGGACGCCGATCCCTCGGCTAAGCTCTATCCGGCCAAGCGCAACGACGGATATGGCGCGCCGGAACCGGTCACCGGCGAACGGCAGGCCACGACGTACAACAACTACTACGAGTTCGACACCGACAAGAGCATCTGGCGCCAGGCGCAGAAGCTGCCGCTCCGGCCGTGGACGATCAAGGTGACCGGCAAGGTCGAGAAGCCGTTCGAGATCGGCATCGACGACTTGCTGGCGAAGGTGCAGCTCGAGGAACGCGTCTACCGCCACCGGTGCGTGGAAACCTGGTCGATGATCGTGCCGTGGTCCGGCTTCCCGATGCGCTCGCTGGTGGAGTTGTGCAAGCCGGTCGGGGACCCGAAGTTCGTCGTCATGCAGACGCTCAGCGATACCAAGGTCATGACCGGCCAGAAGGACCCGCTCTATCCCTGGCCCTACACCGAGGGCCTGGCGATGGACGAGGCGATGCACGACCTCACCTTCATCGCCACCGGTCTCTACGGCAAGCCGATCCCCCGGCAGAATGGTGCGCCGCTGCGTCTCGTGGCGCCATGGAAGTACGGTTTCAAGAACGTCAAGGCGATCGTCTCCCTCGAATTCACCGACAAGCGCCCGGTTTCGTTTTGGGAGAAGATACTGCCCAACGAATATGGCTTCTGGGCCAACGTGAATCCCGCCGTGCCGCATCCGCGCTGGAGCCAGGCGACCGAGAAGCCCCTCGGCAGCAACGAGCGCATCCCGACGCAAATCTACAACGGCTACGGCGAGTTCGTTGCCGGGCTGTACGAAAATCGTAAGTCCGAGAAACTCTTCATGTAGGTCGCTTCGCTACGCGAAGCGACCCTCGGCGGCTCCTCGCCTCTCCCCCTAGCGGGGTAGCGGACCGAGAGGCTAAAAGCGATCCCGGCCGATCAAGGCCGGGAGGAACCGTGAAACTCGATCGTCGCACCGCGCTGGCCGGCGCAGCTGCCTTGGCCGTGTCCCCGAGGGCCTTCGCGCAGGACTATCCCAGCAAGCCCATCAAGATCGTCGTGCCGTTCGCCGCCGGCAGCGCAACCGACCTTGCCGCCCGCGGCCTCGGCGCGCGCCTGCAGGAGATACTCAAGCAGCCGATCGTGGTCGACGACAAGCCTGGCGCCTCGGGCCAGCTCGGCGCTTCCGCGGTCGCGACTGCGCCGGCCGACGGCTACACCCTGATGATGGGCACCAACACGACCAACGCGGCCAACGGCGCGCTGTTCAAGAAGCTCTCCTACGATCCCGAAAAGGATTTCGCACCGATCGCCAACTGCATTTCCGGCGTGAATGCATTGGTCGTGAACAACGACCTGCCAGTGAAGTCCGTCGCCGAGCTGA
>CAYZQZ010000118.1:0-5535 GCA_964480235.1 uncultured Reyranella sp.
CGCGAGCTGCGCGGCGTATAGCGTCGGCACGCCGAAATAGAGGGTCGGCTTGAACTTCTCGATGTTCTCGAAGGTCAGGTCCGGCGTCGGTCGGCGGTCGTCGAGGATCGCCGTGCTTCCCGTCCATAGCGGGAAGGTCATGGCGTTGCCGAGACCGTAGGCGAAGAACAGCTTGGCCGCAGAATAAGAGACGTCATTCTCGCCGACGTTCAGGACGCGGACGCCGTAGAGCTCGCTGGTCACCACCATGTCGCGCTGGAGATGCACGGCGCCCTTGGGCCGGCCGGTGGAGCCTGAGGAATAGAGCCAGAAGCAGTCGTCGGTCGGGGAGGCAAGGCGCGCCTCGAGGTGCGGCGAGGCCTTGTCCATCTCGGTCGCGAACTTGTCGACCGTGAGCGCCTTCACCGGCGTCATCAGCAGGGCGGCGTCGATCTCGACGGCGAATTCGCTCGAGTAGACGACCAGGCCGCAGCCCGAATCCTCGAACATGTAGGCATAGTCGGGGCCGCGCAGCAGCGTGTTGGGCGGCACCGGCACGATGCCCGCCTTGATCGCCCCCCAGAAAAGATAAAAGAAGGCCGGGCAGTCCTTCACCACCATCATCAGCCGGTCGCCGGGCTTCAGACCTTTTGCCAGCAGTGCATTGCCCGCGCGGTTCACGCGCTCGGCGAGCTGCGCATAGGTGACGTCTTCGCCATGGACGGTGCGGATCGCGAGCTTGGCGCCGCGGCCCTCGCCGACATGCCGGTCGATGAACGGAACCGCGACGTTGAAGCGGTTGGGGAGCTTCACCTTTTGATCGGCGCCGAAGGAAATGCCGGAAGGAAGTGCCATGAGGGTGCCTGTGCTGTCCTTGCTCGTGTAGCGCAACTTCTGGCCTCGTGTCATATCGACAACCGACGCCCCGGAGAGATCGAATGAACATCGCACGCCGGATACCCGGCCTGGCGACGCTCAAGACCTACAAGATCGCCTATCTGCCAAGCGACCTGGCCGCCGGCGTGACGCTGGGCGCGGTGATGGTACCGGTAGGGCTGGCTTACGGCGAGCTGGCCGGGCTTCCCCTGGCGGGGCTCTACGGCAGCATGCTGCCGCTGCTCGCTTATGCGCTGTTCGGCAGTTCGCGCCAGATCGTGGTCGGCCCTGATTCTGCGATGGCGGCGATCGTGGCCGTCGTGGTGCTGCCGATGGCGGCGGGCGATGCCGGCCGGCTGGCGCTGCTGGCGACCGGACTGGGCGTGATGGTCGGCATGCTCTGCCTGCTGGCAGGTGTGCTGAAGCTGGGCTTCGTCGCCAACTTTCTCTCCAAGCCGGTGATCGTGGGCTTCATGCATGGCCTCGCCCTGGTGATCGCGGCTGCACAGTTGCCCAAGCTGCTGGGCATCGAGTCCGCAGGCCAGACGACGATCGAGCAGTTCGTCAGCGTAGCCGGACGGCTGGGCCAGACCCATCTGCCGTCGTTCGCCATCGGTGCGGCGTGCATCGCGATCATCCTGCTGTGCCGGCACCTGGCGCCCAAGGTTCCCGGTGCCATCGTCGCGCTGGTCGCGTCCGGGCTCGCGGTCGCGCTGGGGGAACTCGACAAATCCGGCGTGGCGCTGGTCGGCACCATTCCGAGCGGGCTGCCCGGACTGTCGCTGCCGCTGCTGTCGCTTGCCGATTTCGAGGCGCTGCTGCCGGTGGCGCTGGCGGCAGCTCTGCTCTCCTTTTCCGACACGATGGTCGTGGCGCGCGCCTTCGCGGCGCGCGGCGGCGAGCGCATCGACGCCGACCAGGAACTGGTTGCGCTCGGGGTTGCCAATCTCGTGTCCGGCCTCAGCAAGGGGCTGCCTATCAGCGCCAGCGATTCGCGCACCGCGGTCGCCGAGACGGCCGGCGCGCGCACCCAGGCGACGTCGGTGGTCGCGGCCCTGGTGATCGCGGCCGCGATGCTGTGGCTGGCCGGCCTGCTGCGCTATCTTCCGGTCTCGGCGCTGGCCGGAGTCCTGATCGCCTCGGCGATCAACATCTGCGATTTCCGCGAGTTCGCGCGCCTGTGGCGCTTCCGCGGCGTCGATCTTGCCGGCGCGCTGGTGACGCTGCTCGGCGTCGCCGCGATGGGCCTGATGGAAGGCATCCTGCTCGGCGTGGTGTTCGCGATGGTGCTGCTGTTGCGCGCCTTCGCGTTTCCCTCCGATGCCGTGCTGGGCCGCGCGCCGGACGGAACGTGGCACGACCCGGCCTATCGTCCCGAGGCTGCCCCGGTGCCCGGCCTGCTGGTCTATCGCTTCTCCGCCTCGCTCTTCTTCGCCAACGCCAACGTGTTCCGCGAGCGCATCGAGGCGTTCCTTGCCCGCGATTCCGCGATCAAGGCGGTGGTGATCGACTGCGGCGCCATTCACGATGTCGACCTGATGGCGTGCGAGATGCTGGCTGAACTCGACCGCGAGCTCGAGACGCGCGGCGTGCGTTTGGCCTTCGGCGATCTGCGCGACCGGGTGAAACGCGACATCGTGCGCGGCCTCGAACTGGCGCCGCACATGGCCGACCCGACGTTCCCCACGGTCGAAGCAGCGGCGCGGGCGATGGCCGTCATTTCAAGCGATCACGCGCGATAGCGACAGGATATCGCCCGAGGGCCGGGTCGGGTGGACGCCACTCTCGTCGAGGTCGGCTTGAGTTGGACGTCCTGCATCGCTGTGGCGGCCGCGCCCGACGTCAGAGCTTGGCGCCCGAGGCCTTCACCGGCGCGCGGAAGCTCTGCACCTGATCGTCGACGAACTTCGCGAACTGGGCGATCGACATCGGGCGGGTGACGAATCCCAGGTCGCCGAGGCGGGCCTGGATTTGCGCATCGGCCAGCACCTCGTTCACCGCCTTGTTGAGCCGCTCCTGGGCGGACACCGGCATGCCCGCCGGCGCCGAGATGCCGACGAAATTCTCGGCGACCAGCCTCGGGTAGCCCAGTTCGGTGACCAGCGGCACGTCGGGCGCCGACGGCGCCTTCTGCGTCGAGGTGAGTGCGATCATGCGCAGCTTGCCGTCCTTGGCCAGCGGCAGCACTTCGGTCAGGGTGACCACGGCGAAGTCGAGTTGACCGGCCATCATGTCCTGGAACATCGGCGCGGCGCCGCGGTAGCCGATATGTTCCATGTTGAGGCCGAGCTCGGCCTTGAACATCTCGCCGATGATGTGGCCGATCGACCCCTGACCGCCGGAGCCGAACGGGACCACCTTGTTCTGGTCCCTGATCCATTTCACCAGTTCGGCCATTGTGGCCGCCGGCACCGCCGGCCGCACCACGAAGGCATTGCCGACCGAGCCGATGTAGGCGACGTGGGCGAAGTCCTTGAGGGGATCGTAGGGCGGCTTGTCGAACAGATAGGGCGCGATCGAGATCGGCGCCGAGTTCGACAGCATCAGCGTATGGAAGTCGTCCTTGGCAGCCAGCACGAAGTTGGCGCCGATCGTCGTGCCGCCGCCCGGCTTGTTGTCGACAATCACCGTCTGGCCGAGCTTCTCCTGCAGGGGGCCGGCGACCACGCGCGCAGCGGCGTCGGACGCGCCTCCGGGGGGAAAGGTGACGACAAGCTTGAGGGGGCGAACCGGCCATTGCTGGGCGCGGGCGGAAGCCGCCAATGCGAGAGCCGGCACGGCGGCGAGGAGGGAACGGCGAAGCATCAGGGAGACCTCATGGAGAATAGATACCGGAGGCAAGCAATCGGCTTGCCGGGAATCAGGCCCCACCACGGAAAAGTGAGAAGCCCCACGGCGTCATCTTGAGGGGCAGGTGATAGTGCTGGCCGAGGTCGGCCACCCCGAACCGGTATGGGACGACCTCGAGAAAGGCCGGACTCGGCAGGGCAATACCCTGGGCGCGATACCAGGCGCCGATATGGAACAGCGCCTCGTAGGTCCCTGTCGCAGGCGTCGGCGCGTCCAGCGTCCCGGGGGCAGCCGTGGCGCCGTCGACCAGCAGCCGGCCGTCGGGACCGCGCAGTTCGACCCTCAGTCCGGCGGCCGGCAGGCCGCGCGACACGTCGTAGGCATGGATCGAGATGCCGGCCATCAGTTGAAGCGCACGTATTCGAAGTCGCGCGGCTGCCGGTTGATGCCGTGCTGCGGCGGAGCGATCCAGTTGGCGAACTTGCCGGGTTCGGTCACCGCGGGCCCCATCAGCGACGTGACGTAGGCGCGGTCCTCGTCGGTCGGCAGCCACTTGTGAACGCCGGCCTTCCACTCGTCGGTGCTCAGCACCTTGCCGTCGGGCGAGACGTGCAGCTCGTTGAAGGCGCCGATGCGGCGGTTGAAGGCGCGGTGCGGCAGTTTCAGTTCGAAGTCGATGCCCGCGTCGGCGATCACCTTGTTCCACAGACGCAGGCCCTTGCCGCAATCCTCGACATAGTCGTTGCGCAGCCGCTCGTTCAGCGCCGAGAGCGCCGGCACGGTCTTGGTGACAATGCGGCCGTTCTCGACCCCCTCCATGTCGAAGGTCGAATTGGTCAGGACATGGTCGTCCTCGATGCGGGTCTCGAGATACCGGCCCTTCACGCCCATCGTGTAGTAGTTGGCGGCGTTGGTGGAGGCCTCCTGGCCGAACAGGTCGAGCGATACCGAGAAGTGGAAGTTGAGATACTTCTGGATGGTCGGGAGATCGATCGCGCCGAGCGCACGCACGTCCTGGGTCCGGTTCTCTTTCATCAAGTCGCAGGTGCGCTGGATGATGCGCTGCACGCCGGACTCACCCACGAACATGTGGTGCGCCTCCTCGATCAGCATGAACCGGCAGGAGCGCGCCAGCGGATCGAAGCCCGACTCGGCGAGCGAGGCGAGCTGGTACTTGCCGTCGCGGTCGGTGAAGTAGGTGAACATGAAGAAGGAGAGCCAGTCCGGCGTCTTCTCGTTGAAGGCGCCCAGGATGCGCGGCTTGTCGGGATCGCCCGAATGGCGCTCCAGCAGCATCTCGGCTTCCTCGCGGCCGTCGCGTCCGAAATAGGCGTGCAGCAGGTAGACCATCGCCCACAGGTGCCGGCCTTCCTCGCAGTTGATCTGGAAGACGTTGCGCAGGTCGTAGAGGGAGGGCGCGGTCTTGCCGAGCAGGCGCTGCTGCTCGACGCTCGCGGGCTCGGTGTCGCCCTGGGTCACGATCAGGCGGCGCAAGGTCGAGCGCAGCTCGCCGGGCACTTCCTGCCAGGCCGGTTTACCCTTGTTGTCGCCGTAGGCAATCGTGCGATTGGGGTCCTGGCCCGCGAGGAAGATGCCCCAGCGGTAGTCCGGCATCTTGACGTAGCCGAAATGGGCCCAGCCGTTGGCCTCGGCCGAGATCGCGGTGCGCAGATAGACGTCGTAGTTCAGCGCGCCGTCCGGCCCCATGTCCTTCCACCAGTCGAGGAAGCGCGGTTGCCAGTTCTCGAGCGCGCGCTGGAGCCGCCGGTCGCTCGCGAGATCGACGTTGTTCGGGATGCGTTGCGTGTAGTCGATGGACATGGTCGTCCTCCTTGAGCTTCTTGAGATCACCTCACCCTGAGGAGGCGCGAAGCGCCGTCTCGAAGGGTG
>CAYZQZ010000118.1:5635-9816 GCA_964480235.1 uncultured Reyranella sp.
ACCTCACCCTGAGGAGGCGCGAAGCGCCGTCTCGAAGGGTGCGATCAGGGAAGAACCGCGACACGTGAAATTCCTCAGGCGCGCTTGCGGTCGTACTTGGCCTGCTTGCCGCTGCCGTAGAGCTTCAGGGCGCCTTCCGGGCCGGTGGCGTTGGGCCGCTGGAAGATCCAGTTCTGCCAGGCCGAGAGGCGGGCGAAGATCTTGGTCTCCATCGTCTCGGGGCCGGCGAAGCGCAGATTGGCTTCCATGCCTATCAGCCCGTCGGGCGAGAAGCCGGCACGTTCCTCGATCGCGAGCCGCACCTCGTCTTCCCAGTCGATGTCGTCCGGCGTGAAGGTGACGAGACCGAGTTCGTCGGCTGCCTCGGCGTCGAAGGTCTCGAGGCGATCCTCCTCGAGCTCGTCGACGTGGGCGGGATCGCTGAGGAAGCGCGTGCCGAGCCGGGTGAGGCCGTTGCCCATCGGATAGGGACCGAAATTCATCGCCGTCAATTTGACGGTCGCCGCCGGCAGGTTCGATCCCTCGAACACGCCGTCGAGCATGTAGGAGCGGTCGGCCGCCAGCACGAGTTCGAACAGCGTGCCGGTGAAGCACGAGCCCGGCTCGACCAGCGCGATCAGGCTGCGCGAGGAGACGTCGAGGCGCTTCAGCGTGCGCTTCCAGAACAGAACGATCTCTCGGACCAGCCAGTTCGACTGCTCCTTTGCCAGCAACGCGTCGTAGGCTTCGACTAGGCCGGAGTCACCCTGGCTCTGCAGCACCCATGTCCCGATCTCGGTCTCGTTGAGGCGCAGATGCATCATCGCGTCGTCGAGCGAGCGCGCGAGAGCCAGCGGCCAGAAGGCGGCCCCCTGGGCATGGATCGCGGCGGCATCTACCGGCGGCGCCGAGGACGGGCCGCCGATGCGGAAGGAGGCGGCGCGGCGCGCACGGTCGATCTCGACCGTGAGATGCGGATACTTGAGCGTGTCGCCCTCGATCGTGCGCTCGACGGCCGGCAGGGCGATGCCCTTGGCATCCTTGGGCCGCGCCGACCTGGCCGCGGTGTCTTCGGCAATCTTCTTCGTTTCGTCGGCGAGCTTGCTCGGCGGGATCAGCCTGTCGACCAGGCGCCATTGCTGCGCGCGCTTGCCGCGCAATCCTTCGGCGGTGGTGCAGAAGAAGTCGGCGTGGTCGCGCCTTACCATGCGCTTGTCGACCAGGCGCGTGAGACCGCCTGTCCCGGGCAGCACCGCGAGCAGCGGCAGTTCCGGCAGCGACACGGCACTCGAGCCGTCGTCGGCCAGCAGGATCTGGTCGCAGGCCAGCGCCAGCTCGTAGCCGCCGCCTGCGGCGATGCCGTTGATCGAGCAGATATAGCGCTGTCCGGAATGCTCGGTGGCATCCTCGATCGCCAGACGCGTCTCGTTGGTGAACTTGCAGAAGTTCACCTTGTGGTCGTGGGACGACAGACCGAGCATGTTGATGTTGGCGCCGGAGCAGAAGATGCGATCGCGCTGGCTCCTGATCACCACGGCGCCGATCTCGGGATGCTCGAAGCGCAGCCGCTGCACGGCGTCGGCCAGCTCGATGTCGACGCCCAGGTCGTAGGAATTGAGCTTCAGCTTGTAGCCGGGCTTGAGGCCGCCATCCTCGTTCACATCCATCGTCAGATACGCGACACCGTTCTCGAGGTTGAGCTTCCAGTGCCTGTACCGCGACGGATCGGTGCGGACGTCGATGATCGGCTCGATCATGGCGCTTCCTGATATTTGAGTAATTCGGTAAGGAAATACCTATTTACAATCCCCATCGCAAGCGCATCTTATTCCCATTCCGATGGCCCAGATCCGTCCCGCCCAAGCCTCTGATTTGCCGGCCATTTCCGCCCTGGACCGGCGCGAGACAGGCGTCGACAAGCCCGACTACTGGAAGGACATGCTGGCGCCGGAGCGCGTGTTTCTGGTGGCCGAGACCGACAGGGGCGCGCTGGCCGGCTTCATCGCCGGCGAGATCCGCGCCTGGGAATTCGGCCAGCCCGCGGCCGGCTGGGTGTTCGCGATCCAGATCGATCCGCGGTTGAGACTGAAGGGCGTCGGCACGGAACTGTTCGACGCGATCGTCGCGCGCTTCAAGGCGAAGGGCGTGACGCGTGTGCGCACCCTGGTCGATCGCAAGGACCATCTGATCCTGTCGTTCTTCCGCGCCCAGGGCATGGTCGCGGGGCCATCGCTGCAACTCGACAGGGATGTCACATGAGGGATGTGACATGAAGCTGCAGACGGCGACTCGGCTGGGGCTCTATGCCGTGCTCGAGCTGGCGCGCGATTCCGAACGCACGCTCTCGGCGGCGGACCTGGCCGAGCGCTTCGGCGTGTCGGCGCATCACATGGCCAAGGTGCTGCGCACGCTGGCCAATGCCGGGCTGGTGAAGGGAGGGCGTGGCGCCGCGGGTGGCTATCGCTTCACCGGTAACCGCCGGCGCACCACGCTGATGGATATCGTGGCCCTGTTCGAGCCTGCGCCCGGCAGCCGGCTGGCCGAGCCGGGCGAGACGACCGATATCGGCGGCGCGCTGCTGCGTGTGCTGACGGAGATCGACGAAATCGCCGAGGCGACCTTGCGGTCGATCAGCCTGGAGACGATGCTGAAGTCGAGGCGCTGATGCCGGGGTTGCTCGCTCTTCTGCTCTTCCTGTGTGTCGCGACGGCGCACGCGCAAACCTTCACGGGTGAGGAGGCGAAAGCCTGCGCGCGTAAGGGCGAGATCTGGTCGGCCGATCATGAGAACGAGAACCTCGCCGAGCGCTGGCCGCGCGAGGCGGCCCGGCTGAAAGGTGTGCCGCTGAACGTCGTGCGCGAGAAGGATCGCCTCAGGCTCGCACTCGATGGCGGCAAGACCGTCGAACTGCAGGACTGCCCTTACGGCGATGCCGGCACGCAGTACCTCTTCGAGCGCTACGACCAGGCCGGGCCGTTCTACGTTCTGACGACGCTGGGATACGAAGACCAGCATTACTCGCTGGTGATGCGGCAGACAGGAAGACTGGTGAAAGTGTCCGGCCTGCCGATCTGGGCGTCGGACCGGTCGAAGTTCCTGTCTGTCGCCTGTGTGCGGCACCCTGAGGTGCGCGGCGAACTCACGATCTACACGCCGGCACCCAATGGCATTGCAAAGGAGGGCGCGATCGATCTGCCTTGCCGCGAGCAGAGTTGCGCGGCGCGCTGGGAGGGGCCGGCCTGGATAACGGTGTCGTGTCGGCCGTGGGATGACGACGGGAAGAAAGGCGCCGAGTTCGTGCTGCTGCGCGGCAACGACGGCTGGAGGAAGTTCGGGCGCTGACCGGGCAAGTTTGTCTTGACATATATTGCGATAATCGCCACATTGCAGCGGTGATGTTCAGAGTCGCCCGGGTTACGCTGCACAGGCTGTTTCACGGTCCCGGTGGCAATTTTCTAGAAATTCTAGAAATTCTAGAGCGCAACCCCACCGTTGTCGGAAAGGCATTAACTTTCAGGGGCTTGGGCGGCAAAGGTCGGCGCTTCTAGAACCCACGCGTTGGTTATCGGCGTGTGAAGGAGACCCGGATCCGACAAGCGCGGGGGCCATCGGAGACGCCGGACAAGCCCTCTCCAGAAGTTGCGGATGGGGCGGAGGGCCGGATCAAGGATGGTAGGGCGTTGCACAGCAACGCCTCGGCGCGTGCGCCTGCCCTAAGCAAAGCCGAAGGCCAGCGCTCGAACGGTTCGAAATTCAGGGCATGCTCATGGCTCGCGGGGGATCCCATTGAATCCAGGCCAGCCAGCGATAAAGCCGAAAGCTCGCGAGGATTTTTTGTTGGCGGCGGTGTCGTCGGTCTTTCGCAGGAGGAATCGGCCGGGGCGTCGACAGACCGGCAACAAAACTGATTCCACTGGAGGATTTTTTGTTTGGCCGGAGCCCGTTGGAATCATCGTTGTTTCAACGAGCGGGCCCAGCGCAGAGAGTCACAACATCCTGTCCCGGTTACCAAAGGTGACCGCAAGATTCCCGTCAGTCTGCCGGCAGGGGCCAGATGTTGCGGGCGGTCTGTTGCTGCGGCGTCTGCAAGAGGCTCCACGCAGAGCGGGCACGGCCTTCGGCGCAAGGCGCCTGCAGGCCTTCCGCCCGCCGTCGCGCAGCATTGCTGCGCGCTACTTGCTCCAGCCGTCGCGCGTCTGCGG
>CAYZQZ010000119.1:0-9809 GCA_964480235.1 uncultured Reyranella sp.
ACCCAGAGAATGCCGCGCAAATTGGGCGGCAGCGCGAGCCAGCGAGCAACGAGTAAGGACACGCCGCGACTATGTCACAGCGACTGCAGCCAGCGCCAGTTTCCGGATCAGTTTCGCCTTATCAGGCGTCGCCGACGCCAATTCCGTTTATCGGCAGGACCGAACCAACGGTGCGTTCACCGCGCAGATTGGCGACACGCTGGACCAGTTCCTCGATGTAGGGATCGTGGATCTTGAGCGCGCGGGCGTGGGCCGCAGTGTTGGCAAGGTAGTCGCGGCAGGCGCCGCGGCGGCCTTCGGCGAAGGCGATGTGGTGCGCCGCCCGCTCGATCGGCAGGTCGCCGCAGTACTGGCAGTGGCTGGTGTCGACGACGAAAGTCACGGCCGTCACGGTGCGGCCGTCGCGCAGCTTCGCCGGCACCCAGCGCGCCTGGTAGATTCCGGAGAGCATTTCGCGATTCCACAGGATCGCCAGTTCGCTGCGCACCTGATTCGGCGCCAGCCGGTAGGCGATGCCCTCGCAGCTGCCGCCTCCCTCCAGCGCCAGCATCAGTCCGGGCAACTCGGGCGTACCGCGACCCAATGGCGTCCAGAAGCAGAACGAGCGGCGCCAACCTGCGACCTCGCACGGCACGGTCTCCGCGAACTCGATGGCGGGATTCCACATCAGCGACCCGTAGGCGAACACCCAGGCCTCGTCGCCCGGACCGTAACGCAGCAACGCCTCGCGCAGGCTGGCCTCGCGCTCTTCCTGCGTGAGGAAGAAATCGTAGCCGGCCTTGCGGGCATCGGCGACGATCTGCTCGATCCGTTCTGAGCTGAGTTCCTCACGCTTGAGCAACACTCGTCTCCGTTCAGGTGCCGTAGACGATGGACATGGTCTCGGCGACGCAGGCCGGGCGATCCTTGCCTTCGATCTCGATCGTCACCTGGTTCGTCAGCCGCACGCCGCCGCCATCCATCGGATCGGCCGCGACGAGCTTGGTACGGGCGCGCACCTTGGATCCGGCTGGCACCGGGCTGGTGAAGCGGACCTTGTTGCAGCCGTAGTTGATGCCGTTGCGCACGTTGTTGATCTTGGAAATCTGCGCCGCAAGCATCGGAATCAGCGACAGCGTCAGGAAACCGTGGGCAATCGTCTTTCCGCCCGGCATGTCCTTCTTCGCGCGCTCGACGTCGACGTGAATCCACTGATGATCGCCTGTCGCGTCGGCGAAGAGGTTGATGCGGTCCTGCGTGATCTCGACCCAATCGCTCACGCCGAGCTCCTGGCCCACGTACTTGGACATCTCGTTGGGGTGGGCGAACTCCCGCTTGGCCATTTCCTACCTCGACAAACCATTTTCCGTATGTGTGCAGATTATCATAAAGATCAGCGACTTGGCGCTAAATTCTACGGATTCACTTCACCTTTTCGTGGCTGATTTTAGCCTCGCCGCCCTACCGAAGGCCGGTCCAATCGGGTGCCATTTGTAGCGATCGGGTCCTATTTGTATCGTCGCTCAGCCACAGGTTGATAAGCGAGTTGCAAAACTGCACAGGAGGAAACCCCGCCATGGCGTATGAAACCGTCCTCTACGACGTCGCCGACCGCATCTGCACCATCACGCTAAACCGTCCCGACAAGCTCAATGCGTGGACGCGGCAGATGCATTTCGACCTCAAGGACGCGATGCAGACGGCGGGTGCCGACCCCGAGGTGCGGGCAATCATCCTGACAGGCGCGGGGCGCGGCTTCTGCGCCGGCGCCGACATGGGCGGATTGCAGGCCATCCAGGCCGGCGCGGGCAGCAGCGATCGCTCGACCAAGGCGCAGCCCGACCTGCCCGGCGGCAGCACACTCGCCGAATTCCGCATGAACTACTCGTACTTCCCGGCGATTCCCAAATTCATCATCGCTGCGATCAACGGGCCGGCGGCCGGGCTGGGCTTCGTCATCCCGCTCTATGCCGACCTGCGCTTTGCCTCGGAGTCGGCAGTCTTCACCACCGCCTTCGCCCAGCGCGGCCTGATCGCCGAGCACGGCGTGAGCTGGCTGCTGCCGCGCCTGGTCGGCCTTCCGGTAGCGCTTGACCTGTTGTGCTCTGCCCGCAAGTTCCGGGCTCCCGAGGCCCTCTTGCTCGGGCTGGTGAACCGCGTGATCGCCGACGACAAGCTGATGGGCGAAACGCGGGCCTATGCCCGCCTGCTCGCCGACACGGTCTCGCCCCGCTCCGTCTCGGTGATGAAGCGCCAGCTCTGGGAATCGAACTTCCAGACCCTGTCGGAAGCGACCGTGCAGGCCAACCACGAGATGGAACTTTCGTTCCAGACGGCCGACTTCAAGGAAGGCGTCGCGCACTTTCTCGAAAAGCGCGCCGCGCGGTTCACCGGCAAATAGGCGGAACCGCGCTCAGATCTTCTCGGTCTCGCCGGCGCGCGGCTGCCAGGTCATCAGCCGCCGCTCGACCACGCCGACGGCGGTGTCGAGCAGCAGGGCGAAGGCGGTCAGCACCAGGATGCCGGCAAATACCGTGTTGATGTCGAACGTGCCTTCGGCCTGCAGGATCAGGTAGCCGACGCCGTGCGCCGAGCCCAGATACTCGCCGACCACGGCGCCGACGAAGGCGAGCCCCACCGCATTGTGCAGGCTGGCAAACACCCAGCTCATCGCCGACGGCAGGTAGATCGACCTCAGCAGCTGGCGGTTCGACGCGCCGAGCATGCGCGCATTGGCGAGCAGATTGGGGCTGACCTCGCGCACACCCTGGTAGACGTTGAAGAACACCACGAAGAACACGAGGGTGACGCCGAGCGCCACTTTCGACCAGATGCCGAGCCCGAACCACACCGCGAAGATCGGCGCCAGCACGACTCGCGGCATCGAGTTGAAGCCCTTGATGTAGGGATCGACGATCGCCGAGGCGAGAGGCGACAGTGCCAGCCACAGCCCCATGCTGAGGCCGAACACCGAACCGATCACGAAGCCCAGGGCGGTCTCGAGCAGGGTGTAGCCGAGATGCTCGAAGATCTCGAGCGACCAGAACCAGTCGACGATCACCCAGAACACCTTGGCCGGCTCGCCGAAGAAGAAGGCGGCGCGATTGTCCTGCTCGAAATAGAACGGCGGAATGAGCCCGGGCTTGGTGAAGACGTGCCACAGCAGGACGAGTGCGGCGAGGACCAGAAGCTGAAGTGCGCGAAGCTTCATGTCAGGCCGCCTTCTGCCGCGCATAGGCCTTCAGGACTTCCTCCTTCATCGCCGCCCAGATCTCGCGATGCAGCGCCAGGAAGTCCGGCGTCATGCGGATCTCCGACACGTCGCGCGGCCTCGGCAGGTCGATCCTGAAATCGCCGATCGGGCGCGTGCCGGGCCCCGCCGACAGAACCACCACGCGGTCGGAAAGCGCGATCGCCTCCTCGAGGTCGTGGGTGATGAACAGCACCGACTTGCGATCCTCGGCCCACAGCGCCAGCAGTTCATTCTCCATGAGCTGGCGCGTCTGCACGTCGAGGGCGGAGAACGGCTCATCCATCAGCAGGATGTCGGGCCGCATGATGAGGGTCTGCGCCAGTGCCAGCCGCTTGCGCATGCCGCCGGACATCTGATGCGGGTAGCGGTCGCCGAACCCCGCCAGACCGACCCGGCGCAACCATTCCTCGCCCTGCGGTACCGACTGGCTGCGCGGCACGCCGCGAAAATCGAGCCCCGCCACGACATTGTCGATGCCGGTGCGCCACGGCATCAGCGCGTCGGCCTGGAACATGTACCCGGCACGGCGATTGACGCCTGAGGCCGCGTTGAGCCTTTCGCCGAACACCTCGACGGTACCCGACGACGGCTCAAGCAGACCGGCCGCCACGTTCAGGAGCGTGGACTTGCCGCAACCGGTCGGACCGACCACCGACACGAACTCGCCGGCACCGACCCGCAACGTCGCATTGGCGACGGCGGTATACGCCTCGCCGCCCTCACGGGCAGCAAAGCGGCAGCTGATGTCGTCGAGCGCCAGCGCGGGCGCAGTGGAGGCCACGACTAAGCGCGCTTCTTGGCCCGCTCGGCGAACTCGTTGGTCCACGTGTCGGCGAGCTTGATCTTGTCCTTGTCGGCGGCGAGCTTCGGATCGGCCTCGACCAGGAATTTCAGGCAGTTTTCCTGCGCGCCAGCTGGCATGAGACCGTCGGGAGAGATCGTCTCGCGCACGCCGGCGAACGACTTCTCGTAGATTGCTCGGTCGCCCAGCAGATAGGCCTCCGGCACGGTGTTCGCCACCTCAGCCGGCGTGGCGGTCTGAAGCCACTCGTCCGCCCGCACGATGCCCGTGGCCAGAGCCTGGGCCGTGTTCGGCGTCTTGGTTAGCAGGCTTGGCTGGGCATAGAGGCAGGCCGCGGGGAAGGCGCCGCCGAACACTTCCTGGTTGCCCTTGGTGGTGCGGGTGTCGACCACGATCTGGATCAGGCCCTTGTCCTCCAGCATGGTGAGCGCCGGATCGGTCTGAGAGACGCCATCTACCGACTTGTTCTCGATGGCCGCCACTACCGAGGCGCCGGCTCCAACGCCGATCGCCGCGACATCGGAGGCCTTGAGGCCGCCCTTCGCAGCCCAACTCAGCAGCAGCATGTGGGTGGAAGAACCCGGCGCGGTGACGCCGAACTTCAGCCCCTTGATGTCAGCCGGTCCCTTGACCTTGGCAGCGACATCCTTGCGCAGCGCGATCGAGATCTGCATGCCGCGCCCGATCAGGGCAAAGCCCTTGATCGCCTGACCTCGCTGCTGCATCCGGATCGTGTGCTCGTACGCGCCAGCGGTGACGTCGGCGCTGCCGCCCATCAGCGCTTCGAGCGACTTGGAGCCACCCTGGAAGTCGTTGATCTCGACATCGAGGCCGGCGTCCTTGAAGAAGCCCTTCCTCTCGGCGATCGTAAGCGACAGATAATAGAGCGCCGACTTTCCGCCGACGGCGAGCACCACCTTGCTCTTCTCGGGCTTACTGCCCTGGGCGCGAACGATGGACGGAGCAGCGATCAGTACCGGTGCGGCAGCCAGAATGGCGCGGCGCCGGATCTGCAGCTTGGTCATGTTTCCTCCTCGCACTTGCAGTGCATTCAGGGCGGGGAGATTGCCGCAACGCCAGCGGCGCGGCAACAAGCGCTGTTCGCGGCTATTTGCCCGTCGTCACTTGAAGGCTCGCTCCCGCCACCACGGGAAATAGGACGGCATGCCGTCGCTGACCTTCATCGGGAACTTCGCTGGCCGCTTTTCGAGGAAGGCGATCACGCCCTCCTTCACGTCGGCCGACTTGCCGCGCTCATAGATGCCCTTGGAGTCGACCTTGTGTGCTTCCATCGGGTGGTCGGCGCCCAGCATCTTCCAGATCATGTGCCGGTTGAGTGCGACGGAGACGGGCGCGGTGTTGTCGGCGATCTCGCGGGCGAGCGCATAGGCCGCCGGCAGCAGGTCGTCGGGCTTGTGGACCGAGCGCACCAGGCGGCCGCGGAGCGCCTCTTCGGCCGGGAAGACACGGCCGGTCATCACCCATTCCAGCGCCTGCTGCGGGCCGACCAGGCGCGGCAGGAACCAGCTCGAACAGGCCTCCATGACGATGGCGCGCCGGGTAAAGACGAAGCCGTATCGCGCCGCTTCCGACGCGAGCCGCACATCCATGGCAAGCTGCATGGTGACGCCGACGCCCACCGCCGGCCCATTGCAGGCAGCGATGGTGGGTTTCAGGCTTTCGAACAGCCGCAGCGTGAACAGGCCTCCGCCATCGCGATGGCCGTCGAGCCCGGGATCGACCGGCCCGCGATTCTCGGCGTTGAAGGTGTTGGCGCCGCCCGACAGGTCGGCGCCGGCGCAGAAGCCGCGGCCTGCGCCGGTGAAGACGACGACGCGCACATCGTCGTCGCGGTCGGCGCGATCCATTGCATCGAGCAATTCCGACAGCATCTTGCCGGTGAAGGCGTTTAGCTTTTCCGGGCGGTTCAAGGTGATGGTGAGGATGCCGTCCCTGGCCTCGTACTTGATCTGCTCGTAGTTCATCGCCTTACACCTGATTGATGAGAATGACGCCGCCCATGACGAGCGCAATGCCGCCGATCTGGCGCAGGCCGAACGGCTCCTTGAACAGGAAGTGCCCCAACACCGCCACGATCGCATAGCTCAGCGATACGCTCGGAAAGGCGACCGACACGGGAATCGAACGCAGGGCGAAGATGTAGAGGAAGGCCGCCGCCGCATAGAGCACCAGGCCGCAGATGGTCGACGGCCTGAGGAACTGCGCGAACAGGGTCGGCGCCGCCGCCCCGGCCTTCAGCAGCATCTGGCCGGCGATACCCGCCAGGATGCCCGCTCCCAGCGCGAGATAATGTGCCGTCACAATCCTGGCTCCGACGTCACGCGCTCGCGATGCGGCTGTCCCGCCGCCTTGGTCTCGACCGGCGGGCGCTCGGTCTCCAGGCCGGACGCGCCACGGCGGAAGACCTCGCGCACGAGATACTGCGGCTTGCGATTGACCGCGAGAAACATGCGGCCGAGATACTCGCCGATCAGGCCGACCACGATGAGCTGCACGCCGGCCAGTACCAGTACCGCGACCATCAGGGACGCCCAGCCCTGTGGCGGCTTGTTGTCGGAGATCGCCTCGACGACGACGATGACGGCCGCCAATGCGCCCAGCGCGCCGAAGATGATGCCGAACATGGTGGCGAAGCGCAGCGGGATCACCGAGAAGTTCGAGAACATCGACAGCCACAGTCGGAACAGACGCGAGATCGTGTAGTTCGAGCGCCCCTCGGCACGCGGCAGATGATCGACCTGAAGCCGGCCGACATTCTGCGTCACCTGGAAGACCAGTCCGTCGACATAGGGGAACGGCCCCTCGTAGCCCGCGGTGATGTGTTCACGCACGAAGGCCGACAGGCAGCGGAAGCTCGAGAGGTAGAGACCTTTCGGCTTGTCGATCAGATGATCGGCGCACCAGTTGGTGAACCGGCTGCCGATGTTGCGCCAGGCTGCGTGCTTCTTCTCGGCGTAGTAGGTGTAGACCGCGTCGTAGCCGCCATCGCGCGCATACTCGAATAGCCGTTTCACCTCGCCGGGCGGGTTCTGCAGGTCGTCGTCCATCGTGATGGTGTAGCTGCCGCGCGCACGGGCAAGGCCCGCCATCACCGCGTTGTGCTCGCCGTAGTTCCGGCTGAGGCTCAGCACCGTCACTGGCGCACCGGGCTCGGCTGCGAGCTTCTTGCAGACATCGAGGCTGTTGTCCGGGCTGCCGTCGACCACCAGTACGATCTCCAGGCCGCCCGCGATGTCGAGCGCACGCAGGGCATGGACAAGCTCGCCGACCGTCGAGGCACCGTTGTAGACCGGCACCACGATGGAGAGGGCCGGGGAAAAGGCGGACGTATCAGTCATCGCGGGCCGCCACGACAATCAGGGAGCCTCCGAACGGGAGGCTGAGGCCAAGACCGATCGCCCGTCGCTCGAGGGCGAGTGCGGTGCTGAACAAGGCATCCTGCCAGGCAGGGTAGTCGTGCACGTCGGATGCGGCATCCCCGCGTTCGATGAGACGGTGCAGAAGCATCAGGGGAAAAAGCAGTGTGTTCCAATAGCTGGCGCGCACAACCCGGAATCCGTTGGCGATCAGGAGCCGACGCGCCTGTCGGCGGGTAAAGCGACGGGCATTGTGCACGCGCTTGTCGTGTGCCGACAACAGCCAGCCATAGGCCGGCAGGTTGAGCACCGCCACGCCGCCGGAGGCCAGGGCACGCCGCGCCTCGGATAGCGCGCGGTCCGGATCGACTCCGTCATGGCACAGCACGTCAAGCGAGACATAGGCCGCAAGCGCGCCATCGCGCACCGGCAGTTCGTTGGCCGAGCCCCGGATGACCGGCCGGCCCGACTTGTTTGCCGCCAGACCGGCGGCAATGGCGTCGAATTCCAGGCCGAGGCTGCGCGGGCCCGTGGCGGTGCCCGCCAGGCGGGCCAGCATACCTCCCGTTCCGCATCCCGCGTCGAGCACCGGCCCGGCCGCCGCGGACCGTGCCAGGGCGCGCGACAGCAGCTCGGTCGTGAGCGTGCGCAGGCCGCGATACCACCACATACGGTCTTCCACCGCATGCATGCGCTCGTATTCAGCCGGTTCCAATTCTCATCGCGGGTTTGCCGCCTCCCTGTCCGCTTATGATATCTTCGCCGCGCCTTGCCAACCGCCCAGACCAAGCCGCCGGTCCTGCAGCCTCGCCTCGAACGCCTGTTGCTGGTGCCGCTGTTCGCCCTGCCGATCCTGTGGCTCACCGGCTACTTCTTCCCGCCGATCAATCACGATGTCGCCGCCATCCTCGACGTGAGCGGCCGCTGGGTCGGCGGCGCGAAACTCTACGTCGACGTCATCGACGAGAATCTGCCGCTCACCTTCGTGATCCATGCGGCCCCCGTGCTGATCGCCAGGATTCTGCCAGGCAGCGTGCCGTTCTGGTTCACCGGCCTGGTGGTGATAGGGATTGCGGCGTCGTTCTATGCCTGCCGCAGGCTGGTCCGCCTGGTGCCTTCGGCCGACCATGCGCTGACGGAGGGCCTGCTGCCGCCCGTCTTGCTGTTCCTGTTTTCGGTGCTGCCCAACGAGCATTTCGGCCAGCGCGAACACATCATGTTCGTGGCGGCGGCGCCCTATCTCTTCGCCTCGATGGCGCGCGCCGAGGGCGTCTCGCCCCGCACGGGGACCGCGATCGCGATCGGCATCGTCGCCGGGCTGGGCTTCGCCATGAAGCCCTACTACCTCGCCATTCCGGCTGCCGTCGAGTTCTACCTGCTGGTCCGTCGCGGCTGGCGCCCGACCTTCACCGATCCGATCGCCTGGTCGATCGGCGCGGTGGCGGTGGCGCACCTGATTTCGATGTACACGATCTTCTCGGCCTTCGGGAATTTCGTGCTGCCTCTCGCCATCGAGTCCTACGAGCCGATCGGCGACCAGGGCTGGCGCCAGGTGCTGTTCGGCAACGTGATGGCGCCGACCCTGCTGGCATTGCTGATCTTTGGCGCCTTCGCCGTCTTCCTGACGCAGACGATGGCCGCCCGCGTCCTGCTCGCCTTCGGCATCGGCGCCGCCCTGTCGGCGATCGGCCAGGCCAAGGGCTGGCCCTATCATGTGCTGCCGGCCCTCGCGACCGCCATCCTGCTCGCCACTTTCACCCTGTCGCAGACCGTCGACCGCTATCTGCCGATCAGCCGAAGCAGCCACCGCCTGCCGGTCGCCATCATCTCGGCAACCCTGATGGTGCTGCTCTACTTCCAGGCCGCGCTCTACACGCCGCCCTTCTACAAGCAGCGGCAATACGAGGATTCGATCGGCGGCATCCTGAGCCACATCGTTGAACAGAACGCTCCGCACCGCACGGTCATGACCCTGTCGCCGGGCATCTATCCGTTCTGGCCGATGATCAACTACCTCCACGGCCGCATGACCATGCGCTTCCTGACGATGTGGGTCGTGCAGGGCGTCTATGCCGACTGCGAGGACTTCCCGGCGCTCTACAACGCGCCCGACACGATGGGCGATACCGAGAAGTACGTGTTCGACGCGGTCTCCGACGATTTCGCCCGGAACCAGCCCGACCTGCTGATCGTCGACACGATCCCCGGCATGCCGCGCTGCCAGGGAAAGGTCTTCGACTATCTCGAGTACTTCCAGCAGAACAAGGTGTTCGCCGACGCCTTCGAGGGTTACGAACACCTGATGGATTTCGACCGCTACCGGATCTTCCGCAGGAAGAAGAAAGCCAAGTAGCCGCGCGGCGACGCTATTTGTCGCCCCACTTGCCCATCACGGTCG
>CAYZQZ010000120.1:0-9797 GCA_964480235.1 uncultured Reyranella sp.
AGCTTGCGGTTGGCGTCGCCCGGCGTGGCGCCCTCGACGGCGAGGCCGATGCCTTCCTGCTCGAGGTTGCGCACCACGACCATCTGGGTGGCGATGCCGGCATGGTCGGTGCCGGGCTGCCACAGCACGTCGTCGCCCTTCATGCGCCGCCAGCGAATGAGGATGTCCTGCAGAGTGTTGTCCAGGGCATGGCCCATGTGCAGGCTGCCGGTCACGTTGGGCGGCGGAATGACGATGCAGTAGCCGGGCTTGGTTGTCTCGGGATGGGCCTTGAACGCGCCGGAACTCTCCCACTCGGGGTAACGGCGGGCCTCGATCTCCTTGGGGTCGTAAGTCTTGTCGAGCATCTTCAGCCTTATAACAAAAAAGCCACGGCGGGCGCCGTGGCTTGGATTTCAGCGGGCGCCTCAGGATTATCGGCGGGTCAGCCGTACGATCTCACGCTCGACCATCCGCTCGACCATTGGCGGCAGATTCTTGTCGAGCCACTCCTTGAGCATCGGCCGCAGCATCTCCTTGACCACCTCCTCGATGGTCTTGCCGCCACCGCCGAGGTTCGGTCCGGGTTCGGCCGCGATCGGCTCCGGTACGCTTTCCTTCACCACCTGGCTGAGCCGATCGAAGGCCGAACTGGTTACGCCGGCAACTACGGCGCCAACCAGGGGCGAGGCAGTGTCGGGTGCCGGTTCGATCGACGGCTGAGGCATTTCGGAAGCGCGGACCGGATCGATCCGCGGCAACGGGATCGGCTGGGCAGGCGCCGTAGGGCGCGGACCGGCGGCACCGAGCTTCGGTTCCTGCTCCTCGATCAGGTCGGTAAGGAGCAGCACGTCCTCGCGGTCGGAATTGCCGTTGGAACGCGGCCCCCGCGCCGGGCCGGCGGGCTTGCCAGGCGACGCGGGAACGTCAGCCGGCGCGCCCTGGGCAGGTGTCCCCTGGCTCGACGGCGTGCCCTGGTTCTGGACGGGTTGGTTCGCGGCGACCTGGGCCCGCGCCTCATCATCGGAAATGATCTTGCGAATGGACGCCAGGATGTCGTCCATCGAAGGGTCGTTGTCCGCGCGCTTGTTGGCGTCGCTCATTGTTTGACCCCCGTGGCTGTTGGCGGGGCTGCAGGTGCGGCCGCAGGTGCGGCCCGTGGGTTTTGCGCTGGCGCCTTCGGCGCAGGCGGCGACGACTCGCCGGCCCCCCAATCACCGATCCAGCGGGAGCCGACCTCCTTATAGTACTTCTCTTCATCGTAATATTCGACAGGCAAGCCCATCGTGCGGGCGGTCAGACGGCCGATCCCGGCGAGCACGCCGTAATAGCTCACCTGGGCGTCATGACGGGCGCCGATCAGGTTGACCTGCGAGTTCAGCAGTTCCTGCTCGGCGTTCAGAACGTCCAGGGTCGTGCGCGAACCGACCAGGGCTTCCTGACGGACGCCGTTCAAGGCCACTTCGTTGGCCTTGACCTGCGCCTCGAACGACGTGACGCGACTGCGCGCCGAGTCGAGCTGACGCCACGAGCGGATCACAGACTCGGCGGCCTGGCGCCGGGCGCTGTCGAGTTCATTGCGCCGCTGGCCTACCAACTGCTTGGCCTGCCGGATCACCGACCATTCGCTGCCGTTCTGATAGATCGGTACAGTCGCCTGCAGCCGAACACCGTACTGGTAGTACTGGTCACCCGGCACCTGGACTTCCTGCTGGTACTGCACATAGCCGACGAGATTGACCTGCGGCAGCAGCGCGGCAATCGCACTGTTCACGCCGTAGCTTGCCGCTGAAATTCGATACTGGGCGCTCATCGCCTTCGGCCCGTAATCCATGGCCAGCGACACGCACTCTTCCTCAGTGGCGCACAGCGCCCCGATCAAGGGCAGGTCGCCGATCTTCTTCGGCTTTTGACCGGTGACACGAAAGAACGCTGCCTCGTCCACCCGCACTTGCGTCTCGGCCTGCACCAGGTCGGCCTTGCCGCCTTCAAGACGGGCCTCCGCCTGCGATACGTCGGTGATGGTGAGTTCGCCGACCCGGAAACGTTCGCGCGTGGCGTCCAGCTGCTGCGCCAGCACGCGCACATTGTTGCGGCGGGCGTCGACAATGCCCAGGTCGCGGACCAGGTCGGCATAGGTCGTTACGGTCTGCAGCAGGACGGACTGTTCGGTGTCGGCCACGGCCGCGCGCTGCGCCTGGATGTTGGCCTGAGCCGCCTTGGTGTCAGCGATGGTCTTGCCGCCGCGGAAGATCGGCTGGGTCATCGACAGCAGCGTCGTGCGGCCGTTGAGCAGGTAGTAGCTGTTGGAGCGTATGACCGGCAGCGAATCGGACTCGATCTTGTTGTATTCGACGTTCAACTGGACCTTGGGGCGCCAGTTGGACACCGCCTGGGCGAGCGATTCGTCCGTCTGCCGCAGCACCGCGCGCTGGGCCAGCAGATCGGGATTGCTGTTGTAGGTGATCGAGAAAGACTCCACGAGGCTCTGCGCGAAAGCAGGCGCGGCCAATCCCGGTCCGAACGCGACGGCGCACGAAAACGCCGCGCAGGCGCGCCGTAGACTGGGCCGGATACGCATTGACTTAACCCTCATTTCCCGACCCCGACAGTATCACTGCCCCTGCGGTCTTTGGTAGCCCCTTAACTGACTGCAAAAACGCAAAGACTACGGGGGGTTAGAAGGTGAATTTGGCCGGAGGAGCGAAGCCCGGCAAAGCCGGCGTGCCGGCATCGAACAGCGGTCGGCCCGACGCCACGCCCCCCTCCTTGACCATCAGCTGGGCCGCACCCTGCACACCGCTGCCACAGAGCACCGTGGCCAGTCGGCCACCTTCGGCAATCTGGTCGATCAGGGCCTGCGGGATCTGCCGCACCGCGCCTTCGATCAGCACGATGTCGTAAGGCCCGGACGACGGCGCCCCATCCTCGCATTTGCCGACATGATGCGTGACATTATCAAGGCCGACCGTCCTCACGGTCTGGTCGGCCGCGCTGGCCAGGGCCGAATCGCTTTCGACCGCGACAACCGACTTAACCAGCCGGGCCAGCAACGCTGCCCCGTAGCCGCGCCCCGAGGCAACAATCAGCGCGCGGTCGTCCTGACCTGGCTGCAGCGCCTGGATCAGTCGCGCCAGCACCATCGGTTCCATGAGGTAGCGGCCATTGCCGAGCGGAACATCGTCATCGGCATACGCCACCGAGCGCAACGCCTCGGGCAGAAACCGCTCACGCGGCAATTCGCCGACGGCGGCCAGCAGGTCTGCATTGGTCACCTTGTTGGGCCGCAACTGGCCTTCCACCATGTTGCGACGGGCAAGCGCGAAATCGGTCATTCGGACACCCCAAAAGTGCGCCGGTTATAGGCGTTCGCCGCCGACAGCGTCAAAGGACCAGCGATACGGCCGGGCGCGACGGTTTTCCACCGCCGGACAGCGCAGTTGACCCGCCACAGCCGTCCTGCGTATAGCACCGGCCGTTCCTGTCGTAGAGCGGCCTGGTGGCAGAGTGGTGATGCAGCGGACTGCAAATCCGCGTATGCCGGTTCGATTCCGGCCCAGGCCTCCATATCCCTGTCCGATGCCCCGGGGCGCGATTCACCGTCGCGGGCCTTGCATGGCCGGGAACGCTCTGCCAAAACACCGCGCCTTCGCGGGGCCCATGCCGCCCCCCGCGACCGATTTCATTCCGGAGTAGCTCAGCGGTAGAGCAGGCGACTGTTAATCGCCGGGTCGCAGGTTCGAACCCTGCCTCCGGAGCCAGTTCGGGGCCGCTTCCCACCGGGAGCGGCCCCTTTCTCTGCCGGGAGGCCATCATGGCAGCGGAACGTAAGTCCTATGCCGGCACCAACGAAACCGTCGAACTGGTTCGGCAGGAGCAGCCATTCCAAGGCTACTTCAAGGTGGTGCGCTATTTCTTCCGCCATGGCCTGCACAAGGGCGGCACCAGCGAGCTGATCAGCCGAGAAGTCTTCGAGCGTGGCCAGGCCGGCGCCGTGCTCCTCTACGACGCCCGGCGCGATGAAGTGATCCTGATTCGCCAGTTTCGCGCAGGGGCCTACGTGGCTGGGCATCACCCGTGGACCTGGGAAGCTGTCGCCGGAATCATCGAGGTCGGGGAAAGCGCCGCCGACATGGTCAGGCGCGAGGCCATCGAGGAAGCCGGCCTCAGCGTCAGCGAACTGTTGCCGATCCACCGCTTCATGCTCACGCCGGGCGCCTGCTCGGAGGCCTGCGAGCTCTTCATCGGCCGCACCGATACAGGCGGCGCCGGCGGCGTATTCGGACTGACGACCGAGGGAGAGGACATCCTGGTCCGTGCCATTCCCTTCGCCGAGGCCCTCGCAATGCTCGATCGCAACGAACTCGACAATGCGGTCGCCATCATCGCCATTCAGTGGCTGGCCCTGCATCACGACGAGATGCGCCGGCGCTGGGCCTGAGCATCGTCTTCCTCGTTCGCCTGGCGAGGAAGCACGGAGCAAATCCTTCCATGCCCAATGCGCCGCGGAGCACATTGTTCTCAAGGGCGCAGATACGTTGCGTGCCATCCGGCTCCACCCTACCTTCCCTCCCGGGAAGCGCGCAGGGTCGAACAAGGCAAGTAGAATGCAGGTCCGTACCGGGTTCATCGACAGCATCGGCAACACGCCGTTGATCAGGTTGCGCGCCGCCTCCGAAGCGACCGGGTGTGACATCTACGGCAAGGCGGAGTTCCTCAACCCCGGCGGTTCGGTGAAGGACCGTGCGGCGCTCGCCATCATCGAGGACGCCGAGAGGAAGGGCCTGCTGAAACCGGGCGGAGTCGTCGTCGAAGGAACCGCCGGCAACACCGGCATCGGCATCGCGCTGGTCGCCAATGCACGCGGCTATAGATCGGTGATCGTGATGCCCGAGACGCAGAGCCAGGAGAAGAAGGACATGCTGCGCCTCTGTGGCGCCGACCTTCGCCTCGTGCCCGCCCTGCCCTACAGCAACCCTGGCAACTACGTCCGCTACTCCGAGGTACTGGCAAAGGAGATCGCCGCCAAGGAACCCAACGGTGCGATCTGGGCGAACCAGTTCGACAACGTGGCCAACCGCGACGGGCACTATCGCACCACCGGCCCGGAGATCTTCGAGCAAACCGACGGCAAGGTCGCGGGCTTCACCTGTTCCGTGGGCAGCGGCGGCACCCTGGGTGGCGTCGCGCTGGCGCTTAAGGAGCGCAACAAGAACATCCGCATCGCGCTCAGCGATCCCATGGGCTCCGCGCTCTACAGTTGGGTGAAGGCCGGCGAACTTAAGAGCGAAGGCAACTCGGTGACCGAAGGCATCGGGCAGGGTCGCGTCACCAGGAACCTCGAGGGGCTGCCGATCGATACCGCCTACCGGATCACAGACGAGGAGGCCCTTCCCGTCCTGTTCGACCTGATCGAGCATGAAGGCCTGATCCTCGGCGGCTCGACCGCCATCAACATCGTCGGCGCCATGCGGCTCGCCCGGGAACTTGGCCCGGGCAAGACGATCGTCACCATCCTGTGCGACGGCGGCAGCCGCTATCAGTCCAAGCTATTCAATCCAGCCTTTCTGCGCGAAAAGAAGCTGCCCGTTCCGCGCTGGATGCAGTGAGGCGAGTAGAGCGATGAGCGGACGCGGGAGCCAGGTGGTCGTCTGCGGCAGCCTCAACATGGACGTCATCGTGCAGACGGCGCGGCGTCCGCAGGCCGGCGAGACCATGCTCGACGGCAAGGTGTCGTTGCTGCCCGGCGGCAAGGGTTCGAACCAGGCGGTGGCTGCGGCCCGGCTCGGCGCCCGCGTCGCGATGCTGGGCGCCGTCGGCGACGATGTCTTCGGCGAAACCCTGCGTGGCGTACTCACGGCCGAAGGCGTCAAAGCTTCGGGCGTGAAGGTCGTGCCTGGCCAGACGACTGGAGTCGCCGTCATCCAGGTCGCTGAAGGCGATAACGCCATTACCGGTGCCGCGGGCGCCAACGCCCGCTTCGACTCCGTGATGGTCTCGCGCCGGTCGCGGCGCGGCGAGATCTGGGTGGCCCAGTTCGAGACGCCGGTCTCCACGACAGCGACGCTGTTTGCCCGTGCTCGGGCGGCCGGGGCACGCACGATCCTCAATCTCGCGCCGATGGTGCGGTTCCCCGCGCGGCTGCTGAAGCTGGTCGATATTGCGGTGCTGAACGAGATCGAACTGGCTCAGGCGACAGGAGCCAGAATCACGGCCCGGAGTTCGATTGCCGACATCGCCAAGGCCTGTCGCAAGCTCGGAGTCCCAGTCGTGATCGCGACGCTGGGCGGTCGCGGCCTGGTGCTGGTCGATCCTGACGGTGTCACGGCACTCCCCGCATACAAGGCGAAAGTGATCGACACCACCGGTGCCGGCGACTGCTTCGTCGGCGCACTGGCCAGCCGCCTGGCCGGGGGCACGCCGCTGCTCGAGGCCGTCCGCTATGCCAATGCAGCGGCCTCCTGCGCCGTCGAGCGGTTGGGCGCCACACCTTCGATGCCGACCCCGCGACAGGTTGCGGCGCGCCTGCGCAGCGCTTAAATCCTCCGGGATGGTCGAAGAACTCTTCAGGCAAGACGCCTATCTCAAGGAATCCGACGGCACTGTGACGGCTGTCGAGGAAAAGGGCGTGCGGCTCGACCGCACGATCTTCTATCCCACCGGCGGCGGGCAGCCTGGCGACACCGGCACCCTGCACTGGGCCGGCGGTGAAGCGAAGATCGTCGATTCGCTCAAGGCCGACGGCGGCGACGTTCTGCATGTGCTGGCTCCCGATGCGCCCAGGCCAGCCGTTGGTGCCAAGGTCCATGCCGTGCTCGATTGGGATCGTCGCTACAAGCACATGCGCATGCACACCGCGCTGCATGTGATGTCGGCGGTAATCAAGGGCAACGTCACCGGCGGCCAGGTCAATGCCGACAAGAGCCGTCTCGACTTCAATCTCGAGGGTGAAGTCCCGACCAAGGAATGGGTCACGGAGGAGATCGCCAAGATCCTCTCGAGCGACCACGCCGTAACGCCGCAGTGGGTCACCGACGAGGAGTTGAACGCGCGCCCCGAACTGGTGAAGACCATGAGCGTTCGCCCGCCAATGGGCGCCGGCCGGGTCCGGTTGCTGTCGATCGACGGCATCGATCTCCAGGCCTGCGGTGGCACACATGTGGCCCGTACCGCCGAAATCGGGCAGGTCGAGTGCACCAAGATCGAAAACAAGGGAAAGATGAACCGGCGCTTCATCATCACGCTGGTCTAGCGAGGAAACGACAGATGCCCTATGCCCGCCCCGACGCTTTGGTCAGCTCCGAATGGCTGGCCGCGCACCTGAATGCGCCCGACGTGCGTATCGTCGACGGCTCGTTCTTCCTGCCGGCCCAGAAGCGCGACCCGAAGGCGGAATATGCTCTGAAGCACATCCCCGGCGCCGTGTTCTTCGACATCGACGAGATTGCCGACACCGATAGCCCGCTGCCGCACATGCTGCCTTCGCCGGAAAAATTCTCGGCGCGCGTGCGCAAGCTCGGCCTGGGCGACGGCAACCGCATCGTGGTCTACGACACCTCGCCGATGACCGGTGCATGCCGTGTGTGGTGGATGTTCCGCGCCATGGGACACAAGGACGTTGCGGTGCTCGACGGCGGCTTGCCGAAGTGGGAAGCCGAAGGCCGCCCCGTGACAGACGATCCTACGGTGGCGCGCGATCGCCACTTCACGGCGCGCCTCGACAACACATTGGTGCGCTCGATAGACGATGTGCGCGGACTGCTCGACAGCAAGCGCGAGCAGGTCGTCGACGCCCGCGCCGCCGGCCGCTTCAAGGGCGAGACTCCCGAGCCGCGTGCCGGCCTGCGCTCGGGCCACATGCCGGGCGCCTTCAACCTGCCCTACACGGATCTGCTGGATTCCAAGACCGGCACCATGCTGCCGGCCGAGCAGCTCAAGGCGCGCATCGCGGCCTCGGGCATCGATCCGGCCAGAAAGGTCACCGCGAGCTGCGGCTCCGGCGTCACGGCTTGCGTGATCGGCCTTGCGCTCTACCTCACCGGGGCGCCGGAGGCGGCGATCTATGACGGTTCGTGGACGGAATGGGGCGGCCGCGCCGACACGCCGATCGTAACCGGACCCGCATAACGGAGTTCGCAGCCATGGCCGCTACACACTCCGTCGTCGTCACCGGCGCCTCGACTGGAATCGGCCATGCCTGCGTGAAGGTGCTGACGCAGAATGGCTTCCACGTCTTCACCGCCGTGCGCAAGTAGGGCGACGCCGACCGCCTCACGAGCGAGTTCGGAACCACGGTCACCCCGCTGTTGTTCGATGTCACCGACCAGCGCGCGGTCGCTGCCGCGGCGAGGCAGGTCGAACTGGCGCTCAGGGGCCAGACTCTCGCCGGCCTCGTCAACAATGCCGGCATGGCCGTGGCGGGACCGCTGCTCTACCTCCGGATCGAAGATTTCGAGCGGCAGTTCGACATCAACGTCACCGGCCAGCTCGTCGTTACACAGGCCTTTGCGCCGCTGCTCGGCGCCGATCCCGACCGCAAGGGCAAACCCGGCCGCATCGTCATGATCTCGTCGATCGGAGGCAAGAATGCGTTGCCCTTTGCCGGTGCCTACGCCGCCTCGAAGTTCGCCATCGAGGGGCTGAGCGAGGCTCTGCGCCGCGAGCTGATGCTCTTCGGAATCGACGTCGTGATCGTGGCGCCGGGCGCCGTGGCAACGCCAATCTGGGACAAGACCGAGGAAAGCATCGCCCCCTTCGCCAACACGCCCTATGCGACGGTCCTCGAGAAAATGAAGACCATCATGCTCGACACGGCCGCCAAAGGCCTGCCGCCGGAGCACATCGGCCAGGCCGTGCATGCCGCCCTAACAGTGGCCAGCCCCAAGGTGCGATACACGGTGACGCCCAACCCCCTTCAGACCTTCCTGACCCGCTACCTGCCACGCCGCCTCGTCGACCGCATGATTGCCGGGCGCATCGGATTGACGCCGTCCGCCAAGTGAGCGTGCGCGACGTATCTCCGAGCGACGGGCACTTCGCTCACCATCCGCCGCCGCGCGCCGACGGCAAGCTGGCAATTACGATCACGCATCTGGAAATCACGCCGGGCGATTGGACGAAGCGCGGCGAGGCCCCGGACATCGACGTGCGGATCTCTCGCGAAGCAGCGCCTTCCGTCGCCCTCTATCGCGAGCTCTATGACCGGGTCGGCCGGCCGTGGCTCTGGTACGAGCGGCGCCTGTTGTCAGACGACGAGCTCGCTGCATTGCTGGCGCGGCCCGAGCACGAACTGCATGTCTGCCGCTACGGTACCGACCTGGTCGGCTACTTCGAACTTCTGGGCAATGAGATCCAGTTCTTCGGCCTCACTCTGCCCTGGATCGGCCGGCGCATCGGGCCATGGCTGCTCGACCGCGCCATCGAGCGCGGCTTCGCGCGCGGCGCCTCCAATCTGGTGCTGAACACCAACACCGTCGACCATCCGCGGGCGCTCGATACTTATCGCAGGGCTGGGTTTCGCATCGTGCGCAGCGAAAGCTGCGAATTGCGGGACCCGCGCGTCCTGTGGCCCGACACCTATCGGTGGCCGCCCCCAAGTAAGTGACGCCGAAGTAATCGGCGTGCCATAGTCGGTCACCCTGACCGAGAAGAAACCTTATACCAATCCCGACACCATCTTGGCCGTGGCCGGCCGCGATCCCGACAACAATTTCGGCATCGTAAACCCGCCCGTCTACCACGCCTCGACGATCCTCTCCCCGACGATGGAGAAGTTCGAGAACCGCATTCCATTCGAGGGTTTCGGCTACGGGCGCAAC